>NZ_JAFHAP010000007.1:0-159 GCF_016938855.1 Polycladomyces zharkentensis
CTCCCAAAAGGGATGCCTGAAAGTATGAAAAAACAAAGGAACTATGCATTTATTAATATTTGTTATCTATGATGGAATGAACCATGATTATATGAAGCTTTTAAAAACGTAGGTACACAAACTCAAACGGAGTGTTTTGCAATTGATCAAAATCATCAT
>NZ_JAFHAP010000007.1:270-18887 GCF_016938855.1 Polycladomyces zharkentensis
GTGCACTGGATGGAGGATACGTTGGCTACAAAATCTATCGTGGAATCGTAAATACCACATTTTTGACGCTAAGGGAAGCGATGATTCAAATCGGAATCACAGCTGTCATTGTTATTGGATTATCTCTCTCCGCGTTTTTCATGGTAAGGGAAGAGCTGAGACAAGAGATCCTGGCCGAACTTCAATCACCGTGAGACTTGAATGAAGTCAAACAAGAAGCCATTCAATACCTGGAACAGAAATATAAGAAAAAATTCATAGCGGGTCACGCGAACTATATGCCTGTAACAGGTCAATATGCTGTCCGTGCCTATCCCGAAGATAATCGCCAAGTACAGGTATTGGTTTACGGATATACCAAAAGGGATTTTCAAGATACTTATGTAATAGAGATTTTGAGTTTAGAGCTTCAGAAAAGGGTTAATCCAATAATAGATCAGATTTTTGATAGGGAGAATTTATGGGACCATGATATTGGGATTGAACTGGATAGGAATTTGGAAAAGAAGTATGAACGCGGTAAGATTCCTCCGCTGCAAACCGTTCTAAAAACTGAGCCAAAGTATGTAACGACTACGATCAGCTTAATCCTGTATGATACCGATCCTGGTAAGCAGGAGGAAGAGCAGATACTACAATTTATCAAGAAATTGCAATCTCTCAATATCAAAACAGCTAACATTATTGTTGAATATTATGATCCCGCTTTTAAGGAGAAGAAGGATGACGGAAATGTTTATGCTGTTGATTATTTAAGATATAGTTTTAGGATGGGGATTGAGGAACTCAAGCTCTTTAAAACAAAAGAGGATCTAAAAAGGTTTGTTATCTATGATAAAAGAAATTAACTATGTTTATGTGAAGTCTTTTAATAACGTAGGTAATGAGAACCTAAACGGAGTGTTTTGCAGGTGATCAAAATCATCATCTCCGTGCTGTTATCAGCTGTAATGCCCGGATTGGGCCAGCTTTACAATCGACAGAAATGGAAAGCCGTCATCCTGATCAGTGCCTTTTTGGTGTTGGGCTGGCTCAATCTGGTGAATGGTGGACTATTGGATGAATGGATTTTGTTGCTTCGAATCATCGGTGCACTTGATGGAGGATACGTTGGCTACAAAATCTATCGTGGAATCGGAAATACCACATTTTTAACAACCGAAAAAGCGATATTTCAAATCGGCCTTGTTGCCGTCATCGTCATAGGGTTATCTCTCTCCGCGTTCTTCATGGTAAGGGAAGAGCTGCGACAAGAGATCCTGGCTGAACTTCAATCACCGCGAGACTTAAATGAAGTGAAACAAGAAGCCATTCAATATCTGGAACAGAAATATAAGAAGAAATTCATAGCCGGTCACGCGAACTACATGCCTGTAACAGGTCAATATACTGTCCGTGCCTATCCCGAAGATAATCGCCAAGCAAAGGTATTGGTTTATGGATATACAAAAAGGGATTTTCAAGATACCTATGTAATCGGGGTTTTGAGTCTGGAGCTTAAGAAAAAGGTCAATCCTATTGTTGATCAGATCTTTGGTAGGGAAAATTTATGGGATAGTAATATTGGGATTGAGCTGGGGAAGGATTTAGAAAAAAAGTATGAACGCGGTAAGATTCCTCCGCTGCAAACCGTTTTGAAATCTGAGCCAAATCAAGTAACAGCGACGATCAGCTTATCCCTGTATGATACGGATCCTGGAAAACAAGAGGAAGAGCAGATACTACGGTTTATTAAGGAGTTGCAAGCTTTAAGTATCAAAACGGTCACCATTCACATAGAATACTTTGATCCCAATTTTAAAGAGAAAAAAGATGACAGCAATGTCCATCCTGTTGATTACAGAAAGTTTTATTTGGGGATGTGGGTGGATGATCTAAAATCGATTCGGTCAGAGAAGGATTTGAAGCAATTTATACTAACAGATGAACGGGGGAAGTAAAGTAACAACCAGCGGCAAATTCGGCCGCTGGTTCTTTTTCCAAATCCTTAATCTAACCTATCACTCCCGGCCCGCCGGGGTCCAGCGGTATTTTTTTCGAGTTGGCCAGTGCCTGTACACGTCCTTTCTCCAGATCAACAAACTGGAGAATGATAATCCCCGCGAGGAAAAAGAGAGCGATGGAGACGATTCCCAACCGGCTTGTCCCGGTCAATTGGCTGACGAACCCAAACACAAACGGTCCCAAGAGGGATGCCAGTTTGCCCGAAAGACCGAAGAAGCCGAAGAATTCCGCATTTCGATCGGGCGGAACCAATCGGGAGAAAATCGAGCGTGCCAATGCCTGGCTGCCGCCTTGAACGAAACCGACGAGGATGGCCAACAGGTAGAAGTCAAAGGCGGAGTTCATAAAATAAGCGAGAATCGTGATAAAGAGATACACCATCAATGTGATGATCAAGGTGCGCATGGCACCGAGGTTTTCTGCAATCCGGCCGAACAACAGCGTACATGGGATACCGACGAACTGCGTGATGACCAACGCCAGGATGAGATCGTTTTGTCCCACCCCGACTTCCCTGCCGTAGATGGCGGCCATTTTCACAATCGTATCGATTCCGTCGCTGAAGAACCAAAATGCGATGAGAAACTTCAGCAGCTCAGGATAGCGCCCGATTTCCATCAGTGTTTGTTTGACCGATTCAAACCCTTCCCGGGCCAACGCTTTCACATTTTTCCAATCGACTGCGCCGGAAGACCCTTTTTCTCGCACATGCCGGAAAAACGGAATGGAGAACACTAGCCACCAGATGCCCACCAGCGCAAAGGAAAGCTGTGTCGCAAACAATTTGCCGGGCAGGAGAAACGCTTGCGGATACGAGATCATTGCCAGATCGAGGATCAGGATCAATCCGCCCCCGATATACCCGGCCGCATACCCCTGTGAGGAAACCATATCCCGTTTTTCCTCGGGAACGAGATCAGACAAAAAGGCATCGTAAAACACGTTGCCACCCGAGAAAGCCAATGTTCCCAATATAACCAGGAAAGAGGCCAACACCCATTGACCTTCCCCGATAAACCACATCAGGAGGGTCGCGATGACACCCATATAGGTGAAAAAGGCGAGAAACTTCTTCTTCGAATGGGCTTTATCTGCAATCGCGCCCAAAATGGGCGACAACAGCACGACAAGCAATGTTCCCAGTGACTGCGTGTATCCCCACAGTGCGGTGGTTGTCGATCCGTTCAGCCCTTTTCCCGCCACATCTGCATAAAAAATGGGCATGATGGCCGTCATAATGATAATGGCAAACGCTGAGTTGGCCCAGTCATACATCACCCATGCCCGCACCGCTTTTTTGTCCATCTGTACACCTCCTTGGATACCTTTGGTAAGTATAGTGTAGCATAGAATGATAGAAAATATGGGAAATGGAGCATAAATGAAATGATCATTCAAACGTCTATATCACAATCTTTACAAACAATGAGATGCTTACAGAAATAATCTCGGATTGACCGATCGAGTTTGTCAAAAGAACTGAAAGTGAGACAACGGCCAGATGACAGCATCTGCTTTTCCGATGATGCTGTTGATCGGAATAGGGCCGAATGCCCGACTATCAGTACTTTTCTCCGGATTATCCCCCATTACAAATACTTTTCCCTGGGGCACGATCACCGATTTAAAGTGAGGGATTTTTCTATGGGCTAGTGGACCTTTTTGAAACAATTTACCATTAACATACAACTGACCCTTTTTGATTTCCACACGATCCCCTGGCAAACCGATCACTCTTTTATTAAAAAGGATACCCCACCCGTTCCTTTGAAACAGAACAATATCACCACGTTGTAATCGGGAAGCTTTTTGTCGAACAAGTACAACATCAAAAGATCGAAGGGTTGGTTCCATACTAGGCCCTGTTAACACATACCAGTCGTAAAAACGAAATAGAAAAAGAGCTGATAAAATCATAAAAGACCAAATACTGATCAGTGTAAGAACAAATTTTTTCATCCATAACCTCTCCACTTATTTTTGATCATTCCTTTACTGCATATCAAATGATATATTGAATTTTAACTTTGTTTCTAATACAATGCAAAACGAAGAAATTACTATTAGGAGATACTGAGCCACAGGAGGTATATATGATGGAAGAGGAACGTGTCAATCCTTGGCTGTCTATGTGGCGTAAGCCGAGAGAAACGGTGAGAATCTATTTGGATGAAGGATTGACAAAATGGTTGTGGTTACTACCCATTTTAATAGGAATAAAACTATTTTTGGATAACGCAGATGTACAGAATGTCGGGGACCAGGTTTCTGTCGGATCGATTTTATTTTTGTCGATCATCTTCGGGATTGTGATTGGATTGACACATTGGTTTCTATTGAGTGGAGCCATCACGCTCATCGGCAATTTATTGAGTATTCGAGCGGAGTGGAGTGCAGTCAGAAAGGCAGTCAGTCTTTCCTATGTTCCCGCAGCTTGGATGCTACTGCTTTGGATTGTAAGATTGTTTGCATTTGGTGTGGAAAATTTCACACCTCAAACTCCCACCATTGACGCTAGCATTCCCAAACTAACTTTGATCGTTTTCTGTTATATCATTGACTACATTGTGATGGTTTTTTCTTTCATTGTTCTCTCCAAAAGTGTAGCGGAGGTATATGAATTTTCTGCTTGGAAGGCGTTTGGTCTCATATTGTTAAGTGTGATTGTCTTGGCAATGGTATTTCTGATTTTGCTTTTGCCTGTCGTCCATAAAATGTCGACATGATAAAACGTAACTGATCAGAGAACGACATAGGGGGAGAAGTAGCGAGTGAACTTGATTAGAGAATACCTGCTAATGGGAGCAAGATATTGGATCGCTCCTAAACGAGTGGTCCGACGGATGATTGATGGTAATGTTCCATGGTATATCCTGTTGGGTATTATTATTCTCTATGGGATTAGCTATACCTTGGATCAGGTCGCGTATCAGGAGTTGGGAGATTATTTCGGTTTTGGTTTCCTATTGTTGGCTGCTGTAGGAGTTGGAATCGGGGTAGGTCCGCTTCTGTGGCTCATTTATTCCGGTTTATTTTTTGTGCTGGGAAAGCTATTCAAAGGGAAAGGTACTTGGAAAGACCTGCAAACAGCGGTGGCTGTTTCAATGTTTCCCTTCCTGTTCAAGTTGGGCCTGTGGATATTGCAACTATTTCTGTTTCGTGAAGAAATGTTTATGGACTTTAATCCCCGTATTAACAACAGCTTTTTTCTTTTGGTTTTTTATCTTCTCATGGTTCTCATCGATGTTATCAGCTCCATTTGGTATTACATTTTACTTTTCCGAGCGGTGGGAGAAGCACACGGGTTTTCCTCCTGGATCGGTATGCTCATCGTTTTGTTTTCAGTAGCACTGGTTTGGGTTGTGGTCAAATATGTGTTTGATACCGTTCTGTTCCCAATCTAATGCGAGGAGATGGAGGAACGTAAATCCTATGAATCGCATGAAACACTGGTTGATATGTTGGGTGAGGGGCATTTGGAACCGAAAAGGTGGCTCCACCATTGAGTATGTCATCGTGATTGCTGCCGCTGCATTGCTTGTAAGTTTTTTGTATGCTGTCATCACAAGTAATCAGACCAAATCCACTATCGAACAAAAAGTGAGTGACGCACTACAGGGAAAAGCACATGTGGGGCAAGGTGGCTCCGTTGGTACACCAAGCTCCGGAAATGGCACCGGTTCCGGAGGTTCTCCATCGTCAGGTGGGAAACCATCCACGGGTGATTCGCATAAACCTCCCGCCAAGCCACAGCCGAAAAAAGATCAAGATCTTGTAGATGGGATGATCAACTACTTCACTTCCGGCCAAGCTTTGAAGGATACCAAACACATTGTCAAAGAGACGGCTGACTTCCTTATCTTGGATGATGTATCCGGCTGTTTTACAGGAAAGGATGCCGATGGGCAGGCAGTGAGTGGGTTTGATCAGTTTGTTAGTTGTGCTTCATTGGTTCCGGTGGCCAAACCGTTGAAGGCCTTGAAATATGGGGACGAAGCAGCCGCATTTGTCAAGAAGCTTGATGACAAGCTGATGGATACCAAACTTGGAAAGAAGCTGCAAGCAGGGAAGAAGAAAGCAGATGATGTGGTTGACAATGGCAAGAGGAAGTTCAATTGTGCTTGCTATACAAACGAAAAGACAAGACAACATGTCCATGAAGGAGAAATAGCAACTTCACCCCAATCTCTGTATCATGGAAAGTGGAATGGAGATGGGTTACACAATTGGAATAAGATGAAGCAAAGGGTAAAACAAGATGGATATGAATTTGATGAGATTTTGCTTGATCCTAACACAGGTGTAAGAAAAGTAAAGATAAAAATGAATACACTTGATCCAGCGAAGGCACGGAAATATCAACAGATTAAACAACTGCTAGATGCGCAGAAAAATGGTACCCTGTCGAAGAAAAAGCAGAAAATGTTAAATAAATATACGGCGGATGAGATCCAAGAGGTTGAAAGTAAATCTTTGCAAGAATATGCTAAAGTAGATCCTCCCAGCGTTGTTGAAAAAACTGTCTACCCTGAACATTATACAGAAGCAGAAATTGATGACATAGGTGAACAAGCATTAGCTCAATATTTGATAAATAACCCCAAACTGCCCTATAAAAATCCAAAAGGTAAAGTAGAACAAGTGAAATTCAGTTCAGTGGTAAAAGGACCAGATGGGAAAACAATCGAAGTTGAAGGATATGTGGTTCCCAAGCCGGATGGAACAGTTGATCATATAGTCACACATTACCCGAAATTCAATTCTACTAATCCACAAGTACTTAACCCCAAAAATCCATAAAGTAAAGTGGGGATGATGGAATGAGCAACAAGCATTTAATTGATTTTTTAGAGATGAACAGACCAGACAATATCGACGTAGATGTAGTTTGGCAATATTTGATTATTTTAGTCAGAGATGAAAAGCTTAGTTTTCATCGACTAAAAGAGATATATTTAGAGTATATTATTTACAAGATGTTTGGCTCCCAAGGAGTTTGGTTTATATCAGAATATGATGGGAATATTCGTGCGAGTATTGGTGGGGATGCTGAAACGTGTAGTGAAAAAGCATTTCTCAAACATCTGCAAAAGGTGATCAACTTGTATATGAAGGAATATGGAGAGGGAGAGGCCATTACCCAGTGGCGAAGGGAATGGCAAAACCCGTTGAGGATATATACCTTTTTCAATAAACATCACCCTTTAGATCCGGATGTTAAGAATGTTTGGCAATATCTTATCATTGCATTACGCGATGATGCAGAATGGGAGAGATTAGTGAATATCCAAACATTAAAATGGTTTCATGAGTATTATCTTGATCACAAGATCATGTCGATTAGTAATATCGCTTTTGAAGCTAGACAGAATGGAAAAATTCGTGTACGGCGTAGAAAAGATTATGAGTGTGACGAACAGAAGTTCTTTGATCATTATCATAAGGTGATCAATTTGTATATGCAAAGGTATCCGATCAAGTAACGAAGAAGTCTGCTCTGTTAAGGGCAGGCTTTTTTACATTTAAATTAACATAACGTATGTGTTATCAATAATCAACCAACTTCCCCTTAATACTCGACATGGGGACGGCACCGATTTCCCGGCTGTCATAACTTGATTCCCGATCATCCCCCAATACGAAAATATGATGATGGGGTACGCGATAGGGGCCGAAGTCCTCAACCGATTGTTTCCCCGAGAGATAAGGTTCATTTAATTTCTTGCCGTTGATATACACTTGGTTGTTCCTGATTTTCACCACATCATTATTCCCGGGGTTTGGGAAAGGGGCTAAATTTGGTAAAGCAGGCCTTAACGCAATCTCCGAGATTGGTTGTAACAAAGGCAAAGGTAAAGGCGGCGGAGCTGCTTGTAAGCATGCTGGGCCGACACATGATAAAAAAGATAGCTCTCTCGGTAATGGAAATTATATCGAATATAACTCGGAAAGGGACCAACATGGTTGGTTAACACCTAAAAAACCGCCAACTAAGGAACAATTAGCGAAACAAACCGAGGGGCTGTCTACATTAGCGGAGAATGAGAGAGAGAAGTTAAAGAATGAGCTAATAGAGCGTGTGGGTTTAGCAGATGATAATGAAACATTTACAAAGCTAAAGAATATGGGATATAGCCGCAAGCAAGCTGACAATATTATAAGATTGAGGAACAAGTTCTTACAGGCATCCAACAACATTGCTACTGCGAAGGTAGAGATCCAAGGGGTCGATTTACATGAACTCAAAGCCTATTCTGGAAAAAATGTTCCGGGATTTGATGAAGGTTGGGTAAAAGAACCAGACAAACCCTCTTTTAAGTATGTGAAAGCTAAGGAAGGAGAGGAGAGTGTATCCTCACCAGAACGCAAAGGTAAAGTCAGTGATATAGGTATATTAAGAGAACTACTGATACGGAAGCAAAAATCGTAGAACTTATATCGGCAAAGGTAGGATATAATAACCCAGGTAAAAAAGGAGATAAGCTTATTATATATACTGAAAGGAAAGCATGTCCGGGTTGCCAGGGTCAAAATAGGCAATATATTAATCCAGACGGATCTACAAGAGATGAACCTTATTTTGGGGTTATAGACCAATTCAGCAAACGGCATCCTAACATAGAAGTAATTGTATATGATGGTGAAGGAAGAAAACTTGTTTTGATGGGTGGAAAGCCTGTGACAACACCTTAGAAGGGGGATGTGTTTTATGTTAAATCCAAACTACCGGCAATACCAATTTAACCTCCCTTCAAGTGACTTAATAGATTTTGTTGAAAATCTGGCGAAGGCTTTGGGTTTACCTTATGATTTTGATGATCTTCATAGTCGTTGGTTTAAAAGAGATCAAAATCATGTATATATTGTTCGAGACAAGAAAAAGGATCCAAATACCTTTATTTTAGTAGAATTTAATGAAGAATGGGAATTTGATGATCTGGTGGTTCGATTTCGAGATGAAAATACTGAGATAGTGGAAAACATTATACGAAAGCTGTGGAAGGATGGGGATATATCCTGGTATACCGGGAGAGAAGAGCCACGATTTCATAATGTAATAAATGAACCTGAAAACGATTGGGTCCCAAGTACAGCAAAGAAATATGGCTTAGACATTGAACCGCTATCCTCATAGAGATTTCAGTTGCTAACCAATCCCGTTGCCCAACGAAGGTAACGGGATTTCTTGTTGATGATACCAGCATTATCACAGGATGGTAGGACTACTACGACATATAATGTTTTTTCTCCCTGATTGAAATAGTAGAGAAGACGAGATTGTGATTAAGGTACACTCAAAAGACAGAATCAGGTGCAGTTTTTGGGATCAAGAGTTCCATATATCAGACAGATATCAAAGTATAGCTCAAGAGCTTTTGGTGCATATAGAAATTCATTCCGACGGCGTAGAAAAAATTATAAGTGTGACGAACAGAAGTTCTTTGATCATTATAATAAGGTGATCAATTCGTATATGCAAAGGTATCCGATCAAGCAACGAGGAAGCTGCTCTTTAAGGGAAGGATTTTTTATATTTGGCCCGTGATATAGATCAGGCCCGCCGATCAATCTGCTACGGAGAGGTTCCACCTGACCGTGATATTGTTGGTTAGCTGATTTTGGACCGATTGCAGGATTTATTCAATGGCATTTGTTTAGTCTGGATGTCATGTTCGAGGTTGGAGGAGAACCACCATCAACAATTTGGTAGAATGCAATTAGTTCCAAGAGCATTACATCGTCAAATTGGACACGTAGGCGGGAGAGATATATGGGGCGGTGGAAATGCTGCCCGATTAAGCGGTAAAGTAGGAGACGATCAGTATCCCAATTCTTTAGATTAGGTTGGTGAAAGCTGTGAGCAAACAATTAGAATGGAAGTATTCACATGGAAAGGTTGAGATTCATGATATTAAAAAAGTAGAAGAGAAATTAGGGATCCGTTTTCCTAAAATGTATGTTGATATCGTTCTAAAGCACCATCCAATAAGAGTATTTCCTAATGTTCTCTATTTGGCAGGGGTTAGAGATATTGTTTTAACTGATTTCGCATCGTTTAACCCAGAATCTAAATATGGATTATATATTTTGCAGATTTATGAAGATATAAAAGATCGCTTAGTAGATCACGTTTACCCATTTGTAGATGAAGCATCGGGAGATTGTCTTTGTTTTGATTACCGAGAAGGAAAAGAAGAGCCGAAAATTGTATTGTGGGACCATGAAGAAGCCGCTATTGATAAAAAAAAGGGCTCTTCCCAGTTTGCGATTCGTTTGAGGAATTACTTGAATTGCTTAGAAAAGGTTCTAGTTGATGATATACTGTCGATAGCTATTTATGATGTTTGATCGCAAGATATAGCAATATTGCTTTTGAAGCTCAACAGGAAGGAAAAATTAAAGCACAACGTGGAAATTGTGATCCATATGTATGTGACGAACAGAAGTTCTTTGATCGTTATCATAAATTGATTAATTATATATGGAAAGGTATCCGATCAGGTAACGAGGAAGCCTGCTCATTTAAGGGAAGGCTTTTTTATATTTGGCCCGTGGTTTTCGATATGGATCAGGCCGCCGATCAATCTGTGGGGAGAGGGTCTCCCAGACCATGATATTGTAGGTACGCTGATTTTTGAACCGATTGCAGGATTTATTCAATGGTATCTGTTTAGTCTGGGTGTCATGTTTGCAGGTCGGACTTTGGGGGGAGAAGCTTCCTATCTAGAAGTGAAGACGGGGATCGCTTTGTCCTTTTGTCCCGGCTGTGTGGGGGCGCGGTAGGGGTGCCTTCCTTCCGCTATTTCTATCCCTAGTATATAATACGTTTTCGTTTAGTTTGAGGCATTATTGGTCATTTACGGTAGAGCACACCGATAATGAAGAGGTCAGGGGTGCAAGCGCTTATTACGGTGTAATAGATCAATTCAGTAAATTACATCCATCCATGTAATTGGTAAAGATTATCTGGGTGTCCTGGCAAAAGAGTTGGGGTTACCATTGATCCGGGAGAGTTTCTATGATTGATGGGGAATGATATGATGAATGCTGGCAAGATAATAAAATTAAAAAAGCAGTTGGATTTGGTTATCAAAATGGTGGAACAAAAAAGGGAGAAGGAATATCACGAATATTGGGATGAGGTTATTAAAAAATATGTGAATCTAAGAAAGATATTAGATAATGATATTCAAGAAGTTAGTCGTTTGAAAACCTATGAAACAGGTGTTCTCGGTTTGGTTAGAAATGCATATGATTTATCAGTGCTTCAGGATTATGATGACCCCCTCGCTCATGAGATGTCAAAAGTATCCAAACTGGTAAAAGAACTTTTTAGTAGTAAGTAATTTGCCTCTGGTATTTACCCAAAGTCTAATTCTAACTACTGCAAAACCCGCCATCCTTGTTGGTGGCGGGTCCTTGTCTTACTGAGTAAAGGATTGAACCCTATTTAAATAATGCGGGGAGAAAATCAATGGATCAAGCAAGACGTGTTGATGGTGGTAATACAAATAAACGCTACTGCTACAGCGGGGAATCGGATTCAGGTGAAGATGGATAGTGCTCTTCTACCTAAGTGAAAAAATAGTAAAGAATATGAAGTTGTGATTAAAATACCCAAGGGTACTGTATTAAATATAGGTAAGGTTGCACCTCAAAGATCAAAAAATTAGGTACATATTACCTGGAGAAGGAGATCAAATCTTATTACCTCGATTACGTTCAGATGAGTGGTTTAAACAGATTCGAAAAGTACCTTCAAGATAATCAATGGGGTTTAAAACGATGAATGCAGATAAGCTAAAAAAGTTAAAAGATCAATTGGATTTGGTTATTAGGATGGTAGAAGAGAGAAAAAAGGAAAAATATCATAAACATTGGGATGAAGCGTTAAAACAATATAGGAAAATAAGGAGGTTATTGGATCAAGAGATCCAAGACATCAGTGAGATATCAAGCTATGAAACAGTAGTTTTTGGTTTGTGTAGAAATGCGTACGATTCGTCTTTGTTTGAGGATTATTTTGAACCGCTAGCCGTTGAAATGGAGAAAGTATTACGTTTGTTAAGAGAGCTTGATCAAGAGTGAGATGATTATGGATATCTTTACTAAATGAGAAAATATGGTATCGGACCTGCCATCATCTGACTTTCTGTAATGATGGCAGGCTTATTTTTGTATCTCCATATCTGGCTCAACACAGGCACAGCGTTCTGTACAATGAAAGTGGAATTAAAAAGAAGATTCATTAGATATGGGGCATCATAGGTTTACAGTGGTTCGAGATAAAAATGGAGGATATATGATGGATGTTGATAAACTCAACGAGTTAAAGGATCAATTGGATTTAGCTATCAATATGATCGAACAAAGAAAAATGCAAAAATACCATAAGTATTGGGATGATGTACTACGGGATTACAAAAAGCTAAGGGGATTTTTAGATAATGACATTCAAAAAATTTGTCGTTTGAAAAGCTATGAAACTGGTGTTATTGGTATGGTTAGAAATGCATTCGATTTGTTGTTGTATAACGATTATAATGACCCCCTTTTTAAGGAAATGGGTAAAGTGGAGGATTTGATAATAGAACTATTCAGTCATAAATAATTTATCTTCTGATATATTTTCTGGTCTCTATAACGGGAATTTGAGCGTTAGCAACTGGAAAGCAACAGAGAACAGATGGGCAAAGGCTCTTGAGGAAGGAAAAAGTAAAGGCAAAAATAGAACCGAAGTATATAGGAGATTCACTGCGTCCTGATCGGATTGAAGTAAGGTATGGTGAAGGTAGAATGGGCCGAGAAACATTTGAAAATGTTGCGGGGAGATAATCAATGGATCACGCAAAACTGGACAGAATGTATCAAACAATCGCCCAAACAGTGATTGAGATGATCCCGGAGGAATGGATGAAGGTATATCTATATGGAGAAGTAATGGAAGGTGTGCAAAGAACCTTTTTTTACTATTTCCCAAAAGCGAGCAAGGAACCCGTGTATTTTCTTGATATTATCGAGTTGTTCGAGGTGAACGAAGAAGAGTTTGAACAATTGAGGGAACAATTGAATGATCATCTAAAAAGCTTGTGGAAAGAGTTTAAACAAAGCGGGCATGAGCCGTGGTCCACTTTCATGATTGTCTTTGATCATACAGGTAAGTTTAATGCCGAATATGGTTATAAGGATTTATCCGATCCTGCAACGGATTTTTTTGAAAGACGGTTGATTTGGGAATATAAATATCTTGGTCTCATTCCAAAAGACGATTTTGCCAGGAGGATTTTGGAAGAATATTTGAAGGATACCGAAGGTAAAAGCGATTGATTAAAAATATGCCGTGAAGGTGATCAACTTACTCTTCAAGGTAAGTACACAAATTGTATGGTAGATGGGGACCACATTCCAAAAGACACTTAATTCAAGAAGGTGCTTGAAATATAGTTCCCCACCTTTGTAGTATCTTGACCTGATCTAAGGTATCTGGTGTGCTTTTTCAAGCATAAGCCATCTATATTCTGTATGGAAAGCAACCCGCTTCAATGACAAAGGTGTGCGGGTTATTTTTGGTACGTTGTGGCACTTGCTTGGTCACCGGGCGGTAGGGATGTATCCCTCACCGTTTTTTCTACTTCAGGATTATGACGTTCTCCCAAGAAGGGTCGTTGAGTAGGCTGGTCCGTTCTTTAAGTCGCCGGCATGGAATCAGCCCTGCCGATATGTGATCATACTGTCGGCCGCCTTGTTGTTGGCAGTCGCACTTTTAATGTGTTATCCGGTGAGGAAAGTCGATCGATCCAAACCAAGCTACAACAGATCTTGGCGGGAGAAGGAGGAGGGATCTCCGCCGGACCATCCTCCGGATCAGCCGGCGGTTCACCGGCAAAGCCGAACAAACCCGCGCCCAAGCCGCCAGCCAAGAAGCCGCCGAACCCCCAACCATCTGGCGGTGGCGAAAATGAATGGGGAAGAGCGATTTCCAACCCCTATGTACAGGCGGGAGTAGACTTTATACTGGATAATGCTCCAGTGGTGGGGAATTTCATACAAAGCAGCCTCGGGGAAGGAGAACGTCAGAGGATGATTTATTTATGAAGTTAGAGATGTTGAGGAACATTAATCTGCACGATAGTTTGATGGAAAGCATACATTTTATAGAAGATAAAAAGGAATTGCGTATAAACTTGGAACTATGTAATTGGAAACAGAAGAATTATAAAGAAGGTGAAGCGGAATTAGTGTCTAAAATACTTATTTTTAAAGATGTTGAAGAATATAATATAGAACCCGATTTTCCAATCAATAGTGATGAAATACTTGAGGTAAAAATCACGGAACCTTCAAAAGTTGAGATCATCATCTTGGGTGAAAGTGATATTAAAAAAATGAATATACGAGCAAAATACTTCTTATGGAGTGATTGAACATAATATATTAGAAAGCCTGCTGATAAGGGCAGGCTCTACCAAAAGGGTTTATGCTATCTTCACCGAATCAAAACAAATGAAACATATGATGGAGATTGGAGGTACTAATTATGCGGATGCTTTCATCGGAACAATTCTCGAAAGCCCGCAATTTTCTTTTGACCAAAGCTCGACCATTGGATCGCGCCATGTTTCGATTTGAGTTTGAACAAGGGCCTGCATCGGACGTCCTGAAAGAACTGGAGATCTTTCAGAATGAGGACGGCGGCTTCGGGAATGCCTTGGAGCCTGACTTTCGTTTACCGGATTCATCGGCGATGGCCAGTACGATCGCGCTACAATATATATCCCGGCTGAGGTTGAGAGACGCCGCCGATGGTCGACCGGGTGCTGAACTACCTACAGAGAACGTTTGATGAACAAAATCAGCTTTGGATACCTGTGCCTGAATCCATTGACCAATTCCCCCGAGCTGTTTGGTGGGAGTATCAGGATCTTGAGAAAGCGGAGCAATACTGGGCCAATCTGACCCGCTCCTCAATGAAATGGGAAAAGTGGAGAATATGGTAAAAGAATTGTTTAGTCATAAATTATCTTTATAGGCCTGTCATCCACTAGACTATACTAGTGATGACAGGTTTATTTTATGCCGATCAAATCGGCTGAAAATCCTCATGCTGGCGGTGATGATCGAAATGGCTGATCATAAACTGAAAGAGTTAAAAGACCAATTGGATTTGGTCATTGGGATGGTGGAAGAGAGAAGAAGGAAAAAGTATCATGAATATTGGGATGAAGTGTTGAAACAGTATAGAAAAATAAGAGGGTTATTGGATCGAGAGTTCCAAGATATCAGTGAAATATCAAAGTATAGATCAAGAGCTTTTGGTGTGTATAGAAATGCGTTTGACTCGTTTCTGTTTGACGATTATTCCGATCCACTGGCTGATGAAATGGGAAAAGTAATCAATTTGTTAAAAGCGCTTGACAAAGAGTAAGTGAGTGGAAATCTTGAAGAAAAGTCGGACAGTATTCCTGCACTGCGGATTTTTGAGGGAAGTTCATTGTATAAAAGGTGATGGCCATGAAGATATCCTGCTATGAACGTTGGAGTATTCAAGAGGGAAGAGGAATTCATCCGTTAAGTATACAAGAAGCAGAGAAGTTCCATCAGCAACAAAAGCATTATGTAGCGGAGATTATTCATGATAAAAGATATGTGGTGAATGTCAATTTCAATTTTGAGGGGTATTTCTGCAGCGCCAAGCTGCTCAACCAATATGGTAAGGAAATCATTCTGGCAGCTTATCAACTTCACGAAGGGAATTTGTTTTTGAGAAATGTACAAATGAGGAAGTATGATGAAAATCAGGAGCCTGTCGGTATGGTGTCTTTTGTATATGAACTCGACGGCAGGTACAAGAAAGCGATATTAGAGGCGCAATATCATAATGATAAAGTGACAAGTAATGAAGAAGTCACGTATGGAAAAACCAATGTAGACCATCATTTTCGGGACATGATTCAGTTTGGGAAATATGAGTCCATACTGGTTGGGATAGAAAGTTTCTTGGATGAGATATAGTGGGTGATGTGTGAATCGTGGTCACAGAGCGGGTATGATGCTTTTTCTGATCTGTAGTTGTATTCAGTTATCACTGTGGGGATCATCGGATGGATCATGCAAAACTGGACAGTATGTATCAAACAAAATTGCCCAGACGGTGATAGACATGACCCGGAGAAATGGACGAAAGTATGTATATGGAGTGGTATACAAAGCACCTGATTTACGATTATCCAACAGTCAATGAAAAGCTTTCTGGACAGTGTTGTTGGCCGTCGTATTTCTGTGATCCTTTGCCTGTTGTTACTATTTATGATCCAGTCCGCAAGCAAAGGGAATGATGATGTTACAAGCATTGAGTGTAGCAGATGTTCAAAGGGAAACGATAGAGATTGATCCATATATCCCT
The DNA here is from genome assembly GCF_016938855.1 of Polycladomyces zharkentensis. Lineage (NCBI taxonomy): Bacteria > Bacillati > Bacillota > Bacilli > Caryophanales > Thermoactinomycetaceae > Polycladomyces > Polycladomyces zharkentensis. The sequence continues at coordinate 16,679 of NZ_JAFHAP010000007.1, forward strand.
TTAAACATTAAATGGGATTGCAACACGAATAAAATAGATTTAGGAAAACTGTATTGGAGAACAGGGGATTTTAAAACATCACTATTGGAAGTCAGCTTAGAACCACATAGCGGAACAATATGTTCCATCACTTTGGTTGCCTGGAACATTCTTCGAACAAAATTGCCAAAAAGAATGGAAAGGGATATTCCCCAACAATATGGGCGACCCGTTTTCAATATTTCCGATTTCTCATCAGATGGGTACGATGTCTATGACTGTGCAGGCTCGTTTACTGTATATTTTGAGGGAGACAAAATCTATGTGTTATTCGTGGAAGACGTAAGAAAAGTAACTTCCATGTTGGTTAACGGCAGAGTGCGTTTTGGACTTGATGATCAGAACGCATTGTGTTGGATCGGTGTCAACAACTTAACGAAAAACGAAATAGAACAACTGAAAATGGCTTTGGATAGATAGTATGTTACCGTAAAAGAAAAGAGCTTGACTCTTTTCGTGTAAGGGTCATGATCTTGGGATATCAAGGAAAGATTCGCGTAGAGAAAATGAAACCCGTCACCCTGTGGTAGGCGGGTTTCATTTTACTCCTCCAACAACAAGGAGATGGTTAAATGAATCATGATTTATATTTGAGGTTATGGAGACTAGTAGATATTATGGAATCTAAGGATTACCACTGTAAGTCAGTGAAATATGCTGAGCTGAAAAAACAACGCGATGAAATGATGAATGAAATCAACAGTTACTTAGAAATAACAAAAGACAAAGACGAAATAGAAGCCATTATTAAATCAGATCCACAAATATTATATTTGTTACCGGTGGATTTTGTATTTGATTTATTTCATAAAGTATTTGCGTTTGGTTCACTGGATAAGGATGTGATTATAGCATTTGCCTATTTTATTCATGCATATGGCCCCGATTGGGATGAAGAATCTGAGAAAATAGAGAAGTATGTTGCAGAGAACAAACTTAAAGAAGCGGTAGATATTGCATTAAAGATAAAATACCATTGAATATATTTATGTATACGTACACAACAGTCTGCCCAAAATGAGCAGGCTTTTTTGCTTTTAATCGGGAGCCATGAGCAGCATCTGGAGAGGTTTGTTAATCGCCTCAAAAACAAAGGGTAATGAATATGCGCATTGTTAGGAACTGCTCAACAAAAAGATGAGAGGCGTTATCCTTACAATGAGGTTCAAGTCATTTGTCCCAAAATGCAAGAGTTAGCCAAGAAGGTCGATGCATTCTGCCGTTAACCAACATGAAAGTTACTCTTTTACGTCTTCTACGAATAATGGTGAGGAAGACATCCAGGAATGGCGTCAGTTGGGTGCTTGAGGCATAAGTGGGCAATGTGAATCATGGTCACAGAGCGGGCATGATGCCTGCTCTTTTTTTAGTTATTGTAATGTTTAAGGGGTGAGATAAAGGCAATGGTTAAGAAAAGAATCTTGAAGGGAGAATTTGATAAAGCCTTTGATCTCATTATCGAAAATAGCTTAGACTTTGAAACAGTAAAAGGGATTTTATTGGAGATTGCTTTTGAGACAGAGAGTTTGCTCGTTTTGACGTTTACGAACTATCTTTTGCAAAAGTGTGGTGATGCTCGTATTCATTTACTGATTGCTGAGTTGCTCGTAACGGCTTTCTCTCACTTTGAAGGGGCTTACCCGAGCGCTTTTTATCACATAAAGCAAGCTGATCTAAATATGAAAGGAGATGTTTCCGTCAAAGAATTTCTGCTTCTTTTTCATGAGATTCCCGATAAGCTGATATCAGAAGAGGAAGCAAAAAAGATTGCCATTGATGTTTTGAAGGAAAAACCGGATAGTATTCCTGCTTTGCGGATTTTGGGGGAATAAGGTGTGTCTGGTCATTCCGGAAGGGAACAATGTTTTCTCAGGCGAGTGACTTGGCCAGGCCCTGATTGAGCGAAGGCCCGGAAAGGACAGTGGGCAAGTTTCCTCAAAGGGAAGCGTACTGTTTTTGACCGGGTCAGAGCGATCATCACCTGCTTCCCTTGTCAGCCGGGAAAGTAATGTGGAAAGTATTTACAGACACACCCTGGTTAAAAGAGGTGATAAACATGAAGATATCCTACTATGAATATTGGGTATTTGGAGAAGGAAGAGGGATTCATCCGTTAAGCATACAAGAAGCAGAGAAGTTCCATCAGTAGCAAAAGCATTATGTAGCGGAG
>NZ_JAFHAP010000007.1:19052-115826 GCF_016938855.1 Polycladomyces zharkentensis
GATAGAAAGTTTCTTGGATGGGGAATAAGTGGGCTATGTGTGATTCGTGGTCACAGAGCGGGCATGATGCCTGCTCTTTTTTTGTCATTAGATATTGTATTGCTAAGTATGCACAATCCCCGAATCCGATCGGTTGGTCTTATTTATAAATAAATCGAAATTAAGGGTAAAATAAAACTATCATAAGGGGAAGGGTGAATTATGAGAGTTTTTTGGATTCTTTGCATGAGCTTGATGCTGATGATGGGATGTGCTCAGGAGGAAAAGAAGACGGTACCTGTTGTCATCAAAGTGAAGAATACGCAGGGGCAACCGCTTTCCCATTCAGTGGTTGGGATTACGCCAATCATCCCAAAAGAGCTTCAAAAAGAAGAAGTAGGCGTGATTCCAATGGCCATCCACACGAATCAAAAAGGAGAATTGGTTCGTCAGCTTACCCTTGGCCGGAAATATGAAATCTCGTATCAAGAGCAGAAAAGGATTGTGGAAGTCAGGAATCAACCGGTGACGGTGGAGTTCATCGCCAAAGAATAAACGCCCCGGCAGATAACGCTCTTTTTGTGGCAACCTGCTCTTGATATTGATCTCCGGGTCTGGATCGATTCCATTTCAAAAATCCAATAACCACCTGAATAGACGCCTGTTGGAGATCCGTTATGAGTTGATTTTGATCCATTGTCTGTTCTTTACCATGCATTATATGGGACATAAACCAATGGGAGATGATAAATTGAAAATGAAGATTTCCAATGTTGGTTAATGGAGATGGGTGACATCTTGGGACAGTTTATCGATTCATGCCTCAAGAATGAAATCTTGATTTCAACCCCGAATCGTTGCGTGGAAAATACTCTGGAAGATGACTGGATTTTACACAAAAAATATGATTATTGATAAAAAAATCCATGTCGCGTTTTACGAAACAAAATATCGCCTCCGGAACTCGCGGAGGACGTTTTTCCAGCTGATTCACAAGGAGATTTATGGAAGATTATTGGGTGTCTATACTTTTGCGAACAACCATTTTCAAACCATGATCATCATAAAACTTTAGAGAAGGAATTTTTTCAATAACGTAGAACTCAAAAAGAGCAACGACTTCGAGAGGAGTAATGGAAATGTCCGATCACGCAAGCTTGTTGACAGTGGATTTTTTTTCGCCCGAATTCAAGTCCAATGCCTGGAAGGCTTATCGGGAACTGCGAGAAAGGGGGGCGATTCACCGGATTCGGATGCCCTGGGACGAACCGGCCTGGCTCATCGTCCGCTATGATGAGGCCCAAGCGGCACTGACAGAGAAACGATTGCTCAAAAATGTGGAACGATTCCAGGATAAAGAAATATTACGCCGCCGTCCCAAAGAAATGGAAGTATTTGTACATCATATGCTCACATCCGACCCGCCGGATCATACACGGCTCCGCAATCTGGTGCAACAGGCTTTCACCCCCAGGATGATTGAACAGCTCAGGGAACGCATTGAAGAGATCGCAGAAGATCTGTTGGACAAGATTGCCGGTGCACCGGGCCGCGAGGCGGATTTGATCCGGGATTACGCATTTCCTCTGCCCATCATCGTCATCAGCGATATGCTGGGTGTTCCGCGGGAAGACCGCGATCGGTTTCGGGAGTGGTCCAATGCGGTGATTTCCACAATCAACCGCCCGGAGAGGTTCGAAGCGATCCGTTCCCGGATGAAGGACTTCCAAGACTATCTGGGAAGGCTTTTTGAAGAACGCCGACGCAATCCGCGGGAAGACCTGATCAGCGGCTTGTTGGCGGCGGAAGAGCAAGGGGATCGTCTCAGTGAGAAGGAACTTTACTCCATGGTGTTTTTGCTCATCATCGCGGGACATGAAACCACCGTCAACCTGATTGGAAACGGTGTTCTCGCCTTGTTGCAACATCCGGAACAGATGGCACTTTTACGAAGGGAACCACAACGGATCACGACTGCGGTGGAGGAAATCCTGCGTTACTACAGCCCTGTGGAGATGTCGACCAACCGGTGGGTCGGGGAGGATTTTTCCTTTGAAGGCCACCCGTTTCGCCACGGGGATCTGGTTTTGGTTGCCATCGGTTCCGCCAACCGGGATGAACGCCGTTTTTCCGATCCCGACGTCTTTGACATCACGCGCGATCCCAATCCCCATATCGCTTTCGGCAAGGGTATCCACTATTGTCTGGGGGCTCCCCTCGCCAGGTTGGAGGGGCAAATCGCCATTTCCCGCCTCCTCGACCGTTTGCCGGACCTGCGTCTTGATTTGGATGAGTCATCCCTTCCATGGCGTGAGGATTTCCTCATGAGAGGATTGCTGCGGTTGCCTGTCCGATTTTGAGAAAAAAAGCCGCCGGTGAACCCGGTGGCTTTTTTCGGGAATGATGATAGTTTTACCCCTGTGTGCATTAGATCTCCCCGTTTGCGATCATCTGAATCAATCGCGGATGGCTTGGGTCAAAACCGCCGAGATCCCAGGAGTTCGGATCATCCGGGTCGACCAGCGTGATTTGATAGGGTGTCAGCGTCACATAAATCGCCTTGATGTCCGGATTTACCCTGCGCCGATACTCCGCCAGAGCCTGGCTGGGATGACGGTCGCCGGCCCAGGATTCGCTGTCGGTCCAGAAACAGATCACGTCGGCGTGGAACCGGTTTTGGATCATCCAATCGTATGCGACGGAAGCATCCGTGGCACCGAAGGTTTGGTTGGTTGTCTTTTGGAGAGCGGAAGCGAAACTGTCCTTGGCGGTGATGTCCAAGTCACGGAACTCGTCGGAAAACCCGCGTATCATGTAGTTTTTCTCCGCTTTGGCAGTGACCAGTGCCATCGCCGTTGCGATTTCACTGCAGGATAGTCCGACGGAAGCAACTTGATAGTAACTCATCGAGCCGGAAACATCCACCGCATGCATGAATACCTTTCCGGTCGGCTCCTGCACTTCAAAAGACAGCTCCACCGCCCGGTCCAGAATCTCCACGATTCTCGGTACCGGTTCCCATGTTTTTTGGCTCCGGCCGATCTGCCCTCCTGATTGATAGGTTTTGAGCGCCCTCAGCACGTCAATCGGGTGGATGCGCCCTTTCCGCAAATATTCTTTGTTGTTGAGGACGGCTTCCACCCTGTCCAGGTTGGCCGTTTCATCTGCACGAAGGACGCCGATTTCGGTCAAGGAGCCGAGATTGCGAAGCAACGCGGTGATCGGCATGCCTTCAAACAGCAGTTGCCACGCTTTTTTATCCATGATACCGACCGGGGCTGCCATTTCATGGGTCAGCCTGCCTTCGCGGATGGCTTTGTGGGTTTGGTCGGGATTCCGCTTCAACCATTCATACCACCAGATTTGCGAGAGTGCTTCGGATGGCGGTTGCTCGGGCAGTGTGTCCCATCCCTTTACGATCCACTCAAACAGGCGCTGATGATCGGCTGTCGGCGGATGGACATGGAACAGTCGCAATACATCCCGATTGGAGAAACCGTGCCGCTGCCGGTATTTGAGCAGTTGGTAGGCGAGACCTTTTACGTCGTTTCGGGACAACCACGCGTTTCCCGCTTTGCGAACGATCTTCCCGAATCCGCGCAGTGCTTTGGAGTAGGCGAGCCATTCATAAAAATGGCTGGCTGTTCGGACCACTTCAGGGAAAATGTCCAGAAACGCCTGTTTGGCTTCCGGTTTGCTTCCCATCGAGAGCAGGACGAGTGCGAGCAGAGGCGCACTGTTGTTGACGGACCGGCCGTCGGATGCATAGACGATCTCTTCCGCCACTCTTCGCGGGTCTTCCTCGATGGCCAGCTTCAATGTGTTCACAAAGTCTTCGGTCAATTCGTGGTGATCGGCATAATAGGCCCCGCTCGCCGTTCCCGTGATCAGGCAGCGACGTACCATCGCCCAGGTGCCCGCTTCAAATGCATAACCTCCGGAACGCCCCTGAACCATCCGTTTTCCCGGGATGGGTTTCGTTTGCGGAGTGGACTTCAGCGAATCAGTGAAAAATTTGTACATTCTGAACACCTCCGGCCCTTCCGGGCAAAAAATAAAACGGTAAAGCTACCGTGTGTGTCCAGCGGTGATAAGGAGCGGCTCAAGGGAATCGGAGCAACGTTCCCTTGAGCCGTTTCTTTTTGTTGGACGGGGCGGGATTCGAACCCGCGTTCCCCAGATTGAACGATAACCCTCCATCCTTCGACCCTTTCGGATAAGTGATCGGACAAGGGATATACTGATCTGGTGTCTTACCAACTCGACCACCCGTCCATGGATGGAGAAGGACTCGTGTTGAAGGATCATCACAAAATGAGATACGGAAGTCTGGTTCATCCGTGCAATATTTCGAGGAAATGTACAAAGAGGGCAAGGAGTGACCAAGGGATCAATCCGGTGGGATTCGAACCCACGTGACGAGTAATCTCGCCTTTGCCCACAAATAACGGTAACCCTTGATCTTCGGCCCTCAATGTTTCAAAAGGACGAGTGATGAACGAAGGGACCGGGAACGCTCCAAAAATTTTTCGGAGTCAAGGATAACCCTCTCATCTTATTTTCGACCCTTGTTTTTAGTGTAAAGAAATGTTTTTGTGATGTCAATATTTTTGTTTATCATAATAATAAATCTTGGGAAGAAAAATGCATGATGCAGAATGGGCCATTTGAAATACCGAATGAGTATGGTCGATCGGTTTTTTGAGACGGAGCCGATCAAATCTGAACCGCAAGATGGTGATGGGCCGTGATGAGGTGTCAGAGTCCAAAAGAGATCAGGTTGCTTGTCGCGGTACATGCAATGGAAAGATTCCTGCAAACCGAAATATGTTGAGCCAGTAATTGCTATTGAGGGTGGGTTACAAGTGAGGTACTCAATTACAGGTTGTAGAGAATGAAAAAATCGATCCCGGAAAGTAAGTTTGTAACGGATGGGTCGTACCCGGTGGTAAATATCATGATCAAACCCCCTGTCCAGGTCAATTGGTCAACCTTGCGAAATGGATAACCCGAAAAACAGGAGGATGATCAGTGAATCCTGATGTGATGGAACAAATCAGGAAATGTTACAAGGGAGATGGCGGAAAAGAGGAGACAGAAAAGGTTTTGGAACGGTATCTTGAGGTTGATCCGGAATGCATCGAAGCATGGATGCGGTTGGCGATCACGGTTTTTGAACCCCCAATTGCCGATTATGATAAAAGCATCCATTGTTTAAAGAGGGCAATCCGGATCGGTCCGGGTTGTTTGGAGGCGTTATTCATATTGGCCCGCATCCAGGATATCATCTATCGGGAAGTAGACGAGGATGTGTTTCAAGAACTCCATTCTATCCAAACAAATGATCCAGAGGAACAATCGATGTTGGAATATGCCAAGGCTTGGTATTATGAGTCGAAGGAAATGTGGCACGAATACGAAAATGCATTGAAAAGATCGATTGTGGTCTATCCGGGACATGTATTGAATCATATATCCTTGGGCTTGTTCTATGTGAATCAAGGTGACCGGGAAAAGGGGAAATCCCTGTTGGTCAAGGGGGTCCGCAATGTAAAACATGTCTATCAAGCTGACGATGGGTTTGATGAGGTTGGTGATTACAACGAATTCATCAATGAACGGATCAAAGGAATCCATGTGACCGATGTGATCAATGAGTTATGGAAGAAGACCATCCGGTCACTGTCGTGAAAGAAGGATTGCAAAAATCGTTTCATCCATCTGGGATGATCCGAGGTAATTGTGTCCGGTCATTTTAGCACGTGTCTCGCTTCCCTGGTTCCAAGCGGCGGACCGGTGTCACTGGCAAAAAACCCGTTACCCTCCTTGGGCAACGGGTTTTTTCATACGACTTACAACGTGTCGCCACTATCGGAATCGGACGAATCATCCGTGGTTGAACCGTCCGTGGAATCGCCGGACGAGTCTCCGTTCGGATCTTCTTCCTGCAGGATCTGGATCCATTTTTGCCGTTCGTCCTCCGACAACGGCACGCTCAGTTTGTTGGTATAGTGGAGGGCTATGATTTCCTCATCCGTGGCCACTACACGGCTGATTTCATGCTGATTGTCCTGGTAGCCGTCGTTTTCAATGATGAATTCGTACATCAGATCGTCCTGTGTTTCGGACAACGTACGCCAAGTGACCTTGCCGCCGTTGCGGACTTGTTCGTTGACCGAATTGCGCATTTCGGTGGCGTAATCGTTGACGGTCGCCTCGTTTTGGAGACCTTTGTGAATGTCGATGGTGATCGCTTCCGTCCAGTCGTCCGCCGATTGCCCTTCCGGCACGTACAGGACCCGCACGTTGCCGTCATTTTGTGCGTGAACATCGACCGGTGTCCAAGTACGCCCGTCCACATGGATGTTTTTATCTTCCGGCTCCCCCTGATCAGAAGAATCACCGGAGTCGAGAGAGGAATCCTCGTCTTGGTTGTTGGGCGCCTGGGCGATGTCGGACAGGTCGTCGTCATTCTGCTGTTGTTCCTGCTCTTTTTTGGGCTTGTCCTGTTCCTTTTTGGCTGCCGGCTGTTGCTTGGCTTGTTGTTGGGCCTCAATCGCCTGTTGTGCCATAGAGATAACGGTGGAGCAACCGGTGGAGAAGATCGCCATGACAAAAATCATAAGGACGAGCCACAAACGTTTCACTGGATGCCATCACCTCGGTAACTGTATCAATCGTTCTATTTTTATCAATATTTTCCGCCGTTCGTCAACCCCTTTCGACATGGTTCGGGAACTATTTTTGTAGGATTTTGTCTAATTCTTTTGGTCTAACCTGTCGGGAAAGGTAGTTTTTCAGCCAAAAGCGTGGGTTTTCTTGTAAATAGGGAATGTATACAATCAATGTTGTCGAACCTTGGAAGTTGTGGTTTGGGATAGAGGGCGTGTCTGGGAACCGGAAAGCGCGGACATTCATTCGCGGGCCATTTCCTCTGATTGAAGCGTACGAACGGATTCGCCGGACACGCCCGGTTCAATCACCCGGATCAGCAGCTTGACAAAGGGAGTGTGGAAAACGTGCGGTTGGGAAAATGGTTGTCCTGGATCGTGGTGCTGGCATTGGCCGGCGGATGTTCGCTTCCGCTGTGGGCGGACAAACCGGCGCCGAAACAGGCACAAACGCCGAAGCCGAAAGCGCAGCCGATGATGGATCTGTCGGTGAAGCCGTCCGAGTTGTTGAAAAGAGGGGATGCCCGCGCCATGGCGCTGGTGGGTCCGGGGAAATACGGTGACGACCGTTATGACCGGGCCAAGGTGGAAAAAGAGCTGGACAAAATCCCTGCCAACGCGACACCGGAGGAGATCTATGACAAACTCATCGTCCTCCTGGCCAATGATTACCGTCCTTATGTGAAAAAATACGATCATTTCAAAGCTTACATCGAGACGAAAACGACGCCCATGCCCAAAGAGGCGAAACTGGCGGCCCTGCCTGAGGGAAAACGGATGAATGTGGTCATCCTTTTGGACGACAGCGGAAGCATGGCGGGGAAGGTGCCGGGCGGCGTCAAATTGGATTTGGCCAAAAAGGCAGTAAAGGAGTTTGCCGCCAAATTCCCGGAAGGGGCAAACGTCTCGCTTCGCGTCTACGGACACAAAGGAACCAACCAGCCCAAGGACAAGGCACTTTCCTGCCAAAGCAGCGAGGTGCTCTATTCCTCCGGCCGGTATGATGAGAAGCGTATGCAGCAGGCACTGAACGGGCTGAAACCGGGCGGTTGGACTCCGCTCGCCAAAGCGATACAGGATGCCCAGCGGGATTTTGCGAGCCGCGGCGGTGAAGGGGCGACCAACATCGTCTACGTGGTGAGCGACGGCGTGGAAACCTGCGGCGGTGATCCCGTGGCGGCGGCGCGGTCATTGCACGCATCCAACATCCAGGCCGTGGTCAACATCATCGGGTTTGATGTGGATGATGCGGGGCAACGCGCGTTGAAGGCGGTATCGGACGCGGGCGGCGGCACATTCGCCACGGTGGACAACCAAACGGAGTTGGAAGAGGCGTTTGACGCGGAGTATAACCGGCTGTACGACGAATGGAGCCGGTGGGGCAACGAAAACTACGACAAGGTGGGGAAGGAAGGGAGCCGGAAATATGACGAGTTGAGCAAGATTTCGAATGAATTTTATAACTTGAAGGATCAGGAGATCAATCGATTGTGGGACGCAAAAAATTATCTGGACGGCAAACGGGGGTTTATCCCGGATGTGGGGGATATGATCTTGCACCGTGATGTGATGTTGGGTGAATATATTTTGGAAACGAGCAGCCAATTGCAGGACCGGGTTCTGAAACATCAAAATGAATTGCAGGATGCCATTTTGGAGAAACAAAACAAAGAGCAGGACAAGGTATTGCAAAAACAGCTCCGGTGACAAAGATGAAGAAGTACCGGATGGAAGAAGAGAAATGGATGCTCTCCGGCGGTTATCAGGCATTTCAGAATGTCGGGAAGAAATGAGTCAGAGATGGGGCATCATCAAAGAAACACCGAAGCGTCCATGATGGGAGCAAACGGCTCGGCAATGGTGCGTCGTCAGGTTGTGGCGCGTGGTTGCCAAGCCTTTTTTATGTTGAAAGGAACGTCGAACGTGGCAGAAACGACGCAAGTTGACCGTAGAGGGAACGCTTTCTCCGGTGGGTGACTTCACTATGTGGGAAACAAGGGTTCACGAAAAGGTGGATGAATGGGAAAAAGCGGAGACAGAAAAGGGATTGTTTGATCTCGTTAATCTCTTTATAATAAAGATGTTTTGACAGAAAGATATGAACGAGGAGATGCGGGCGAATGGATTCAAAAGAAAGACCGTGTATGGAGCGGTTGAGCAAAATGCTGCTGCGTATGGCCCGTTCCTTCGATGCCGCATTGGAGGATGAGATCACGCCGCAGAAATTTCTGCTGTTAAACAGTTTGTTGCGGATGAAGAAGTGCAAGGTGAATGATCTGGCCCAGGAAGTGAATCTCTCCTCGGGTGCGACCACCCTCGCGTTGAACCGTTTGGAGAAAGAGGGGCTCATCCTGCGTTCGCGGGATGAGAAAGATCGGCGAGTCGTGTGGGTGGAGTTGACCGGGGAGGGGCGATCGCTCATCCTGCGGTTGGTGAAGAAGCGGCACCAGGTATGGGAGAAGATGTTGAGCGCATTGACCCGGGAGGAAGAACGGGAGTTCTTCCGCCTCCTCGAAAAAATGGTCAACCAATTGTGAGCAAGGAGGGATTTTCGGATGAAAAAGATGATCGCCATTATGATTGTGTTTTCCGTCGTTGTTCTCGGCGGGGGCGCCGCTGCGTTGTACTACATGAATGAAGTGCAAAATTACGTCCTGGTGGATGACGCCAAAGTGCAAGGGAACCTGACGATGATTCACGCACCTGTTGCCGGCAAGATCACGGAGTGGAAAGTGAAAGAGGGTCAATATGTGAACAAGGGGGATGTGGTGGCCCGGATTCAGGCATCGCCGGCACAACCGGGCGAAGCGCCGAAAACCGTGGATGTCACTGCACCCCAGGCCGGAACCGTGATCCAATCCAAATCCGAGACGGGTGATTTGGTGTCACCGGGCACGCCGCTTGCGATGACCACGGATCTGAATCATCTGTACGTGGTCGCTGAGGTGGATGAGACCAAAATTCAGGATGTCCAACAGGGAAATGCGGTGAAAATCTCGATCGATGCCTTCCCGGATCAAAAGTTTACAGGCAAGGTGGAACAGATCGGACTGGGAACCGAGTCCACTTTCTCGATGATGCCCAACATCAACGCCGGGAGCAATTATACGGAAGTGGTGCAACGCATCCCGGTCAAAATCTCGTTGGATGGATACGCTGGTGCCCGATTGGTCCCGGGGCTGAACGCGGACGTCAAAATTGAGAAATGATCCCGGTACCATCCCTGACAGAAAGGAGGGTTTGCCATGGCTGACCACATCCCGAACCCGCCGACAGAACATCGTGAAAACGGAGGTGAGGAAAACCGACTATTAGTAACAGCGGTGCTGATCATCGCCGTTTTCATGGCCGTATTGGACATGAGCGTCGTCAACGTGGCATTGCCCAGCATGATGGCGGAATTCGGCGTGGATACGTCGGACATTCAGTGGGTGATCACCGCATATACGCTGGTGGTGGGGACGCTCGTGCCCGTCACCGGATTTGTCAGCGATCGGTTCGGATACAAGCGCGTCTTTTTGCTTGCGCTGATCCTGTTTACCGTTGGGTCGTTTCTTTGCGGGTTGGCTTGGAGCAACCCGTCGATGATCCTGTTTCGCATCATTCAAGGGCTTGGCGGCGGAGCATTGATGCCGGTGTCGATGGCGATGATTTTCCGGATGTTCCCGCCGGAACGGCGCGGGACGGCGATGGGCTTTTTCGGAATCGCCATCATGTTCGCGCCCGCGGTGGGGCCGACACTGAGCGGATATTTGACGGAATACCTCAATTGGCGGCTGATCTTCTACATCAACGTACCGATCGGCATCGTCGACCTTTTTCTGGCGATGTTGCTGATGAAGGAGTTGGCTCACGGTGCCCGGCAAAAGTTCGACTTGTGGGGATTTCTCACCTCGACGCTGGGATTTTCCACTTTGCTGTACGCATTGGGAATTGTACCGGACAGAGGATGGACCGACCCGGAAGTGCTCGGATTTTTGGCGGTGGCCATCGTGTCGCTGGTTGTGTTCGTCCTGATTGAGTGGAACATCGATCATCCGATGCTGGATTTGAAATTGATCCGCAACGGTGCTTTTACGGTATCACTGGCGATTGTCAGCATCAGCAGTATCGTCCTGTTTGTGCCGTTGTTCATGATCCCCCTGTTTTTGCAGAATATCTCGGGATTATCCCCGGTCGACACCGGGTTGCTGCTGTTGCCCCAAGCGTTGGTGACGGGGCTGATGATGCCGATCGCCGGCTTTCTTTTCGATCGGATCGGGGCGCGCTGGCTGGCAGTGATCGGTTTGTGTCTGACGGCGTATTCGCTCTATCTGAACCATTTTCTTGATGTGAACACGCCCCATTCGACACTTGTCTGGTGGATGGTGCTTCGGGGCATCGGCGTCTCCCTGTTGATGATGCCCGTGACCACGGCCGGGATGAACGCGGTGCCCGACGAAAAAGTGGGGCAGGCCACAGCCATCAACAATACGTTCCGCCAGGTCAGTGCTTCGTTCGGGATCGCGTGGGCAACGCTGCTGTTGTCACATCGCCAGGCGTATCATGCGGCGGTGGGAGCTGAACAGTTTTCGCTGTTTTCGCCGCAAGCGAATGAGACGTTGCGGCAACTCCAAAATATGTTTGTCTCGATGGGCCAGCCGCTGTTCCAGGCCAAGGCATCTGCCATGGGTCTGTTGATGGGGCAGATTCAGGCCCGCGCCATGGTACAGGCGATGGATGACGTGTTTTGGGTGACCATGTGGATTACCATCGCCATTCTCGCATTGGCCTTTTTCCTGAAAAAAGGAGGAAACGGAGCCAAGCGGCGGTCGATGATGGGATGACGTTGTGATGGACCTGGAGCATGTCCGGGGCGATGTTTTCCCTGGTGAGTGACGACCTGAGCCCCCGAGTAGGGGAACTGAAAACGAAGAACAAGGGCGAGTATGCTTCGTTCAAGCGAATTGCCCGCGTCCTGTGCTCCGGCTTTGGTTATTGTTTTTGCAGGGACAGTGGAGCGAACCGGGAAATCGTGCCTGTGGACATTGAACATTCATGCCACCTCCGGACAACAGGGGGTGGCTTCCGTTTTTACTTACCCTGACAATCCCCGTGAAGGGGATAGCGGCAAAGCTGTCTTTCGTCCCGCAATTCAAATGCCACAAGCGTACTCCTATGGTCGCCATGGGCTTTCTGACAGCCATTTATGCAAGAGATGTATGGAAAAAACAAAGGAAAAACCGAAAAATGTGAAGAAAGGTGCGGGGAAAAGGAAGGGTTTCGTCTATCCAGAAAAACCCGTTCATGATAGAATAAGAAAGGCGAATGTCTGCGTTGGTCAAGAACCAATGATGATTGGACTTCATATATTTTGAGCATGCGTTGAGTCGTTTTTCTTTCATTCACACGACCCCGGCAGGAAAGGTGATCGAAACAAAATGCGGATGAAAGAGAAAGGTGAGTGGATACGGGAGTCGTATGAAGTGATCCATGCATTCCCCTTTGTACAGGGGGTTCTTTATTACACGGCATATCGCAACCGGAATGAGGCGGAATCCGGAGGGGAACCGGTTCGAACGCGGTTTGTTCACGCGCTGGATGCCCGTGCTTTTCACGGAGAAAGCGGACGTGACCTGGAAAAGTTGCTGATGCGGGATGAAGATGCGTTTTTTCCGGTGCAGGAAGTGTTCATCGAAGACGGTGTCCTGTATCAGGTATATCGCAAGTTGGAGGGGACGCTGCTCGCTCACTATTTGTACCATGCGTTGCCGTTGCCGTTGGAACAGGCCATGTGGATTTTGAGGCGGATCACAGGTCATTTGTTGCGCCTGTATGACCACGATCAGTTTACGATGGTCCATCCGCAAAACGTACTTTTGGCCCCGGGCGGAGCGGTTCGTTTCATATACGGCGGCCCTGCGGGCTTGTTGCCCAAAGGAGGACTTCATCCGCAACCGTCCGCGGATGGCCGGCGGCGTGAAGATCCGTATGATGCGTTTACGGTCGGCGCCTTGGCATACACGATGTTTACAGGCAACAGTCCGACAGCATTTTCGCTGAACCCTGCTCCCATTCGTCAGTTTCGGGAAGATGTGCCGGAAGAGCTGGAAGATTGGATCATGCGCACCCTGTCCTTCAATCCGGAACAACGCCCCACGATCGAGGAGATGGCCCGTTTTTTTCATAAGGTGACGGCCATGATCGAAGGGGAACCGGAAGGTTTATTTGGATGGGAACGCATGCTGTTGTAGTTGCCAAGCTCGACTGATCATGGATCAGGAATGCGCGGAATTCGGGTCCGCGTACCATTTCCTTTTGAGTGAAGCGGACAATATGCCGCATCACACGTCATGGTGATGGATGATGTGATGTCCAAAGTCGGTTGAAGGGGCAAGAAGCGATGATGGATATGAAACGGCAAGGGGAAACCATTCGCGGTTGTTATGAAGTGATCCATGCGTTTCCTTTTGTGGAGGGTGTCTTGTATTACGTATCAGCACCTGCGTCACCGGGGCGATCCACACGGTTTGTTCATGGGTTGAATGCCCGTTTGCTTCCGCCGCTTGCCAAGGTGGAGCGTCTGTTGGACCGGGATGATACCGTCTTTTTCCCGGTACAGGAAGTGTTCATCGAAGACGGGGTATTGTATCAAGTATATCGGCGGGTGGAAGGAGATCTGCTCGCCCATCGGTTGGCGCAAGGACGCATGCCGTTTGCAGATGCCGCCGATTTGCTGAAAAAACTGCTGATGCAGATGCGTCGGATGGCGGAATCGGGGCAAATGGCAGTGATTCATCCGCTGAACATCATCATCACGCCGCAAAGAGAACCGAGATTGTTATATGGCGGTCCGGCCGACCTCCTGCCAAGATTCGGCGGCTGGACGGAGCGTGAGGCGATGCGCGACTGGGCGTGTTTGTCGTTTCATGTGTTGACCGGACGGCCGTATACGGAGGGTGAACCGGTAAACGGTTGGACCCAATCGACACCCGGCATCCCGGGGGTGTGGGTGGATCTTGTAACGCGGGCGTTGTCCGCTGATCCGTCGGCTCGCCCCAACCTGATGGAAGCATGGGATGCCTTGTCCCGGCAGGATGAGGAGTTCGTCGCCGGATCTCAGGCGCCTCAGCCGACCACGGTGACAAACTCGCCTGATCCCCATTCATCGGAAACTGCTGGGGCAACCGGCCGTTGGTCGACACCGGCACAGACGCCTCTATCAACAGAGCCGTCCTCTTCTTTCCGGGAAGAGGCGGCAGTCGGCAGCGATACGGAACCACCGCGGATGCCATTGTGGAAGCGGGGACCGTTCCGTATGGCACTGATGTCGGCAGCCGCGCTGATCGTCGTGACGGTACTTGGCTACACTGCGTTTGCCCTTTTCGGTTCATCGTCGGACAGTCCCGACGATCAGGCATTGGCCAAGGCGTTGGGCAGGGAGATCGATCCCGATCCGAAGCAGGCGACGCTGTATTACCATCAATCTACGGCAGCGTATGACCGCAAGCAGTATGATCAAGCGATCGGGCTGGCCAAACAAGCCATTGCCGCGGCTCCCGATGTCAAGGAATATTACCTGCATCTGGCCAACCTGTACGGAGTTGTGGAAGATTATACCAGCGGGAAACGGCTTCTGTCCCTGGCCGCTGCGCGTTTCCGCGATGCGACCGTGTACGATGCTTGGGCCGTCCATGCTTATCGGGCGGGAGATTTGCCGCAGGCGAAAAGCGCAATCGATCAAGCGGTCAAAATGAATACCGCCAACGATCGCTTTTTGTACCATCAGGGGCGGATATACGGAGCGATGGGGGATTATGCCAAAGCAGTCACCCAGTTGCAATATGCCATTTACCAAAACAAGGACGTCAGTCTGTATCATCACGATCGTGCAGTGTTTCTCGGGAAAATGGGACAGATCGATCCGGCGATCGAGGAAGTGCGCGACGCGATCCGTCTGAACAAACGGAACGAGCGTTACCGGATCACATTGGGGACGTTGTATTTGCAAAAACGGGAGCGGGTCGCGCGGGATCAAACGATGGCGGCGGAGGAAAAACAAAAAGAAATGAAAGAACTGGCCAAAAAAGCGGCCGAGCAGTTCGACCGTGCCCAAGAGCTAAAAAAACGATTCGCCCAGGCTTACTACTATGAATCGATTGCCCAATATTATGCCGGCAATTTCAAACGCGCGCTCAAAAGCGCGGAATCGGCGATCCGTATTGATCCACGGCAGGCTTGGTACCACTATCAAAAAGGCGTCGTGCTCATGGCGATGAACCAACCGGTTGATGCAATCAAATGGCTTCAAAAGGCCGCCAAAATCGATCCCACCAACAAGTTGGTCAAGCGGGCGATGGAGAAAGCCCAAAAGATGCCGCAGTCCAAACCGGCATCAAAACCTGCGGGAGGGAAAAAATCGTCATGAAAAAGCGTTGGTTCATCCGCGGCGTTTTCATCGTGTTGGTCGTCGCCGCGTTTGCTTTGGCATTCGCCGCCGGGTCGTTTGCGGCCGTCTACGTGAAAACGCCGCCGTTGGAAATGGACCCGATCCAGTTGGAAGATGTGCAACCGATCCAGCCATAGGACCAACGGTCCAACGGTGAGCATGCCGGCAAAGCAGTCCAACACCCGCGAATGTCAGGTGCGCCGTTTTTCCTCTCGCTTCTGTAACGCAAACGCTCAAAAGTCGTTTACGGGAAAACGGCCACCTGAAAAATGATGCTTGACTTTTTCCATGGACCCGTGTACAATAATCCCTGTCGTCAATTGATCTGTTATATGGGGCTGTAGCTCAGCTGGGAGAGCGCCTGCCTTGCACGCAGGAGGTCAGCGGTTCGATCCCGCTCAGCTCCACCAGACAAAAACCTCGTTGAATCATCAACGAGGTTTTTTTTGTGCATTTACGTCAGAAAATATGACATAATATAATGGAAACTGAACGAAGGCTTGTTTTATTGGAGTTGTATGTTAAAAAAACTTACATATAGGACTTGCGGAATCGGGGAGTAATTCGTTACAATAAAGCCATACCGAATTTTGTGTAAAAAAACTGACATAAAGGAGTGTGCCCTCCCGTTGAATATCTGGGTGTTGCATGAGCAGCCGTTTACGATGTCGGCAGGTGCTTATGTGGACAGTCTGCGCCGGGCGGGGCTTTCCATCACCGCCGTGGATGAAAAGGCGTTGGAAACCGGTGTTCCCGATGCGGTCATGTTGGTTTATCCGTCGGAAGGATGGAAACGTCGGGTGACGGCGGTTTCGGAAAAATGCCCGTGGGTGTTGATGTTGGATCGAGGGGGACTGCCACGGGCGGATGAATGGGATGAAGACCGCCGTCCGTCCGCTGTGATCGCGACGACGATGGACGTTCGCCATGCTGTTTGGGCGATTCGGCAAGGCGTGTACCAAGCGAAGGAACGAGCCGCTTGGCAAAAGCGCATCCAACAGTTGGAACGCCGTCTGGCCCAACGGGCCGTGATTGATCGGGCCAAGGGGAAGCTGATGGACGAGCGGAGATGGACGGAGGAGCAAGCCTACCATTATTTGCGGCAGACGGCGATGAACGAGAGAAAGACCATGCAGCAAGTCGCCCATGAAGTGTTGTCGTTGAAGCGACAACCCGTTTTTGCCGGTTCCGCAACCCGTACCATACGAGCCGGTTCGGGCAAATGGAAAGTAACCTGACAACGGGGTGGGGGGACAAACAGTGCGCTCATTTTTCAGAGCTGGACATTTGCCCAGTTTGTTGTCCGCGTTTTTGTATTTTGATGTCAGTTTCATGGTGTGGGTACTGTTGGGGGCTTTGGGTGTGTTGGTGGCGCAGGATCTCAATTTGAATGCCACACAAAAAGGACTGATGGTGGCGGTGCCGATCCTGGGCGGCTCCATTTTTCGGATTGTCATGGGTCTTTTGACCGACCGGATCGGTGCCAAGCGCACCGGTCTGATCGGAATGGCCGTCACGATGGTGCCGCTTTGTTTACTGTGGTTGACGGGTACCAATTTGCCGCAGGTGTTTGCCGCCGGCTTCCTGCTGGGGATTGCCGGTGCCAGTTTTGCTGCAGCCATTCCGTTGGCCAGTCGTTGGTATCCGCCGGAATACCGGGGGTTGGCGATGGGCATTGCCGGGGCTGGCAACAGCGGTACCGTGTTTGCCGTGTGGTTTGCTCCCCGGTTGGCGGAAACGTTTGGCAGTTGGCATGCCGTGTTCGGATTGGCGATGATCCCGATCGGACTGGTCATGATCATTTTTGCTCTTTTTGCAAAGGACGCGCCTGATCAACCGCCGGCCCAACCGCTCCATTCGTATTTTGCTGTATGGAAAGAAAAAGATGCGTGGCTGTTTTGCTTTTTTTACAGCGTCACGTTTGGCGGTTTCGTCGGTTTTTCCAGTTTCTTGCCGATCCTGATTCATGATCTGTACGGGCTGAACCAGATACAGGCGTCCGGTTTTGTGACGGCTTGCGTGTTTGCGGGCAGCTTTGTCCGTCCGATCGGCGGTTGGCTGGCAGATCGCATCGGCGGAATTCGTATGCTGCTGATTCTCTTTTCCGTCATTACCTGTCTGGTGGCCTATGCTGCTCAATTGCCGCCGTTTGGCTGGATGATGGGACTCTTGATCATGATGATGATGGGGCTGGGCATGGGCAATGGTGCCGTATTCCAGTTGGTGCCCCAGCGGTTTGCCAAGGAGATCGGCGTGATCACCGGAATGGTGGGTGCGGCCGGTGGCATCGGCGGATTTTATCTTCCGTTTGGTTTGGGTGCGCTCAAGGACATGACCGGGACCTACGCTGCCGGTTTGTGGGCGATTGCGGGCGTGGTGGCATTGGCATTCATCTCGATGTGGGTGGTCAGCCGGCGTTGGCGTCGTGAGTGGGCTGGTGAATCGTCGGTCGGCAACATTGCGGCGTGAGGCGGGATGGGATATGAAGGGGTTTCTCGATCATTTTCGCAATCAAAACCGGAGTCAGTCAACGACGCGTTCCGATCTTACACAGTGTCCCTATTGCAGTATGCAGTGCACCAAGTGGCTTCATGAGGATCGTGGGCGTTTTGCCGTTGTGAACCGTACGGTCAGTCCCAACAAGGAGGACCCGGTCACCGGCGGAAAGTTGTGTGTCAAAGGTATACATGCCCCCGCCCATGTGTGGCACAACCAGCGGTTGACCACGCCCCTGCTCAAAAGCGGCGGGAGATGGGTGCCGGTGACGTGGCGGACGGCGCTTCGGTGGTTCGCCAGGAACATCGGCGGTTTGCAACGACAGTGGGGACGGGATGCCGTCGGGGTGTTCGGCGGCGGCTCCATGACCAATGAAGAGACGTATCTATTGGGAAAAATGGCACGGCTCGCCTTGGGTACCGGTATATCGACTACAACGGTCGATACGCATGTCTTCGGCAGCTGCGGCCTCTCAGCGGGCTTTCGGCATTGACCGGGGATTGACCAATCCGCTGTCCGATTTGCCCCTCGCCCGGTGCATTTTGATCGCCGGAGCCAATATTGCCGAGTGTCAGCCGACAATGATGCCATATTTCCGGAAGGCCAAAGCCAACGGAGCGACAATCGTGGTCATCGATCCGCGCAAGACTGGCACTGCGACCACATTGTCAGCAGGTTTCTAGATATGAGTATTTGAGATCTGGCACCGTTGCCAGATTTTTTTTAAGCAACATCAACACCACAGAGCATGTCGATCCATTGTCTGAAAGACTGCGCTGCCCTTCCGCTTTCCAGTGCCGCACGAGCCGCGGCTACACCATCCCCCAGGGAATCGCACTTTTCGGCCAGCCACAACCGAATGCCCGCGTTCCATACCGCCATGTGAATCCATGCAGGATCGGCGTCCCCTTTCAACACATCCTTGGTGATTTCGGCCTGTCTTTGTGCTGTCCACGTTTCATCCGGCAACTCTGCGGACATGTCATAATCACCGGGAGAGAGGACCGTTTCCTCCACGTTTCCCCGATCGATCAAAAGTGAACGGGTATCGCGATTCACCGGGAGATCTTCCGAACCTTCCATCCCCTGCACGATCAATCCCCGCTTCAGCGGCAACCGGGTGAGCACCTGCACCATTTTGGTCAGAGCGCTCCGGTGAAAAACACCGAGGGCCAAATAGGGCGAATCAGAAAGACGAAGCAATTTCTCCGCATTGTTGAACAACGTCCGCAAGCCCACCTCCTCCCGATAAGGGCGAATACGAGCGAGTGGCGGACACCATTGTTCCGTATGAACGAACAGGACCCCAACCCGATCGGCAGCTTCGATCCAATGCTCAGGAGTAAGCTGTTCACAGGGGATATTCATCCCATTCATCACATCCAACAGACTGATGCCATATTTCGGTGGCAGGGAGGCGCTGGCGTGCAATGTGATCGACAAACCACAGGCGGCCGCGATAAATGCGGCGGGGAGTGTGGCGAAAAACGATTTGCTCCTGCCGTCATAAGGTCCGGCACAATCCAGCGATTCCGGCAAGGCATGATGTCGGCTTTTTTCTTTCAGCGCATGAACAAAAGCGACGATCTCATCAGGGGATTCCGTCTTCAGACGCAGGGCGATCAAAAAAGCGCCGATCTGGGCCGGTGTCGCCTCTCCCGACAAAATACACCGGGCCGCATCCCATGCTTCTTTATAGGTCAAATCGCGTTTCCCTCTGGGCCCGCGCCCAACTTCTTTCAAAAAACGGAACATGGGAGGTGATCCCCTCCTTTTCGCAAAATGCAGATATTTTTCCTATGTCAATAAATATAACATGAAAGACAGACCGAGTCGACAAGGCGGGATACTTTAAAAAAAGGGGGTTGGACTTGTTCGACCCGGAAATTGTCGGCTTTCGGTCAAGCACGCTCGGCCCGGATTGTTATGCGTGAAAAGTCGAAACTTGTGATAACATGGAATGGGAGAGGCGATTGCAGTGACGGATAAGGAGGAGTAAGCGCTTGGCACACCGTGATACCAGGAACAGCGGCATGAAAAAAACATGGTGGGGCGGATTGATCGCGCTTTTGATCGGTTTGGGTGGGAAGCTCAAGTTTCTGCTCCCGATTCTCAAACTGGGAAAAGCGGGCGGAACCGTCTGGACCATGCTTTTGTCCATCGGCGCGTATGCCCTGTTTTATCCGTGGACGTTTGCTCTCGGATTGGTGGCAATGATGCTCGTCCACGAGATGGGGCATGTGTGGGCGGCGCGCAGGAAAGGATTGCCCGTGTCTGCACCCTCATTCATCCCGTTTGTGGGAGCGTTGATCATGATGCGGAAAATGCCCGCCGATGCCGTGACTGAGGCTTATATTGCCTACGGCGGTCCATTCGTGGGTACCATCGGCGCGGTGTTGTGTTTGGCGATCGGTGTGGCGACCGGATACGAACCGCTCTACTCGATTGCGCAGGTGGGATTTTTGCTCAATTTGTTCAACCTGTTGCCGATTCATCCCTTGGACGGCGGGCGGATCGTCAGTGCCATCTCCCGTTGGTTGTGGGTGGTGGGACTCGTTGCCGGCCTCGTCTTGGTGATCGTGACGTTCAGCCCGTTGTTGTTGGTGATCTGGTTGCTGTTTGCATGGGAATTGTGGTCGTCCTTTCTCTCCGACAGGCGCAATAAGCCCAGGAAGATCGCCGTGGAGGCGTTTGTGCCGGAAAGTCGCTGGGAGGAGGCGCATGTCTGGATACCGGCTGAGTCTCATCAGCGGGTCTTGCCCCATGTGCAGTATTGTCGGGTGGCGGATCGGGAACACGTGTGTTCTGTCAATTATCCGGGTGTGGGAGAAATCTTTCAATTTGAAGGGATGAAGGGGCGGTTTGAGGAGGTGCGGATGACCGGAGCCGACCGCGTTACGGATGATACCGGTCAACCCCTCATCCGTCTGCGGCTGGAAGCCGAATATGTTCCGTCCGTTGAGGAAGATCCGTCGTTGCGCAAGAGTGCGGAATATTATCAAGTCTCTGGCCGGACGCGTTTCGTATATGGCGTGATGTATTTCGGTCTGATGCTGGTGTTGGTATTGTTAATGGGAGTAACGCATATGTTGATATCCGGTATGGGTACGTAAGGACTTCGGTTGGCCACACCCCATGCGTACACAAAGGGAATTTCCCACGGGGGGACTTTCCACGGTCTCTTGGTTGATCCGTTCCGCGAAAGAGAAATATACCAAGCGAACCCCGAGGGGACAGGTGAAACGCTGTTAATGTGGATTTTCATAGTCGGCCCAATCTCTTCATGCCATTGTGTCATATTGTATATAAGTAAACCCCGAGTTCCTCTACTCGGGAAAGTTCCCTTCCAGCACATGCTCCTTCATCTTTCATTGGCGTGGTTCATTCTACGCCTTTTATTTTTGCCTCAAAACACTCGTAACAGAGATCTGTTGAATCAGGCTCGAAAACCGCTCTTTGAATATCTCCAAGAACAATTGAACGATCACCGGCACAAAGACATCGAGTTTGTGTTTACTTCCCATGCGCGTGGGAATCGAAGAGATCCTATATAAACGGATCTTTTGTAACAAACAAACCCCGCCCAGGAGATATAGACGGTTATTACGTATGCGATGCTCGTTCTATAGCGGATGGCTCTAAATTCAAGGCTTTAAAAGAAGCAGCTGAGGATGATTTATGTGATATCACAAAAAGGGTTCGCTACCATGGTGGGCCACCAAAACCGCTTATGTGGCATAAGTACCGGATTGAATTGTACCCGCATTGTGAGGAGATCCACCTGAACTTTCCTCACCCGCCATTTCCCCAGTTTTTCCGGCAAACTAGAGCGGGAACCGGCAAAGGCATTGTCAAATTGATAAAGGGGTGACTTCTGTGATCAAAACGGAACAGGAGTACAAAAGAACAAAACAAATGGTCGAAACCGAAAAAGCGGCCATTCAAGATCAGATCAACAAACTAAAGGAAAAAGGCTTTTCCGATAACGAAATCAAGAACCTGATGGCAGCAGGTATGGCGATCCACGAACAGAAGAAATGGGAAGTTGAGCTGTATGAACGAATCAAAAGAGGGGATTTTAGCGGAATCGAGCACGATTTAGGTAAGATGCTGATTGCATTTCGAATCTATAGGGGGATGACTCAGAGAGATCTGGCCAAAAAGCTTGGTGTATCTCCCGCTCAGGTATCAATGGATGAGCGGAATGAGTACCATGGCATCTCGGTTTCCAAGTTGGAGCGAGTGATGAAAGCCCTGGGGGTCAAGGCATACTTCAAACCCGTAGAAAAGCAAGGGACTGAACCCGTTTTTGATTTGGAAAACAACCTTGTTACTAACTGATTGTACCGTCGGGGATTACTCCCCGGCGGTTTTTAGGAGGATACCCATGGCCAACGACATGAAACAAGCAATTAAAAAGCTAAGGGAAATGGGCTACTCTGATGAGGAAATTAAAAATCAGCTATGGGACAAGTTATGGGACATACTCCCCAAGGACGACGAGCACTTGACACCTGAAGAGCTGGAGCAGCTGAAACGGAACCGAGAAGACAAAGATTGGACTAGCCTGGAAGAGTTGAAGCGTGAGCTTGGTTTCAAAAACTAGTAGGCTTGGACGAAGCGATCGTGGATGGATGTGGGCTGCCACGCCGGATCAAGCGGGAAGCCCACGACTGCCAAAGGGAGTGCCTCCGGTGCTTCGCAGTGTGGGGCAGGTCACCCATTTCGCTTCAGCTTGCCCGTGCGCATCGCATAACGTTCCGCCTGCAGGAAGATCCACAATCCCATCGGAACCAGTACGATGCCGATCAACAACAGAATACCCAATTTCGGCAACAGTGCGATGACACCGGTTCCGTGCAGGATGGCGTCCCGTGCCGCATCCAGCGCATAGGTTGCGGGGGAGAGGACGGACAGGGGGTGAAGCCATTTGGGCAATACGTCGATGGGATAGTACACACCGGAGACGAGCAGGATGATACCCTGGATGATATGCGTTGCCTGTGTTCCGCGTTCGGGGGACAACAGGGGAAGGACTGCCGCAATCAGGCCCAAACCCATAAAAGCGGGGCTGGCAACCGCCAGTACGACCAGTGCGGCAGGGAAATCCGCCTGTGCCAAAGGCAGGTCAAAAAAGAGAGCCACAATGGCCAAGACGATCACGGATCGGATGGTTCCGTACAGCAGTGCGAACAGGCACATCCCCGCCAAGTGCGTGATGCGGCGGATCGGTGCCATAAACGTGTATTCGATGGTTCCTTCCCATCGTTCCCACGTGATGGAGTTGGCCACCTCTTCGAACAGTACGGACATGAATCCCCAGAAAAGCGCGCCGATCACCAGATACAGCACCATTTCCTCTTGGTTGGGCGCACCCTGCATGGTCAGTCCGATCAATCCAATCGTCAGGGTATTGATGATATTATAGAAGAGAAACACGACTTCCCAAGCCAGATAGCGCCGGATCAGACGGAAGCTGCGCTCGACAAACGCATAAGCGGCGTTCCACTCACGCATCCATGTCTTCATCGGCCAACGCCTCCTCCCAATCTTTTCCCGTCAGTTCAAAAAAGACGGTTTCCATCGAGTCGGTTCCGACGAGTCGTTTTAAACCGTCGGGCGTGTCCAAGGCGATGATGCGTCCTTGGTCGATGATGGCGATCCGGTCGCACAATGATTCCGCTTCTTCCATATCATGTGTGGTCAAAATCATGGTTGCATCATGCGTTTGCATCACTTCCTTGATGTATGCCTGCACATCCCGTTTCGATTTGGGGTCCAGCCCCGTCGTGGGTTCATCCAGCAGAACCAGCACCGGGGAGGTCATCAGCGCCCGGGCGATTGCCACTTTTTGCTGCATCCCCCGGGAGAGATTCTCCAACGGCGTGTGTGCCTTGTTTTCCCGAATTCCCAGCCGTCGAAGAATCTGCATCGCCCGTTTTTCTCCTTCCTTTACGGGCAATCCGTACAACCGGGCGGCATACCGCAGGTTTTCCATCGCCGACAGCTTTTTGAAAAAGGATGCCTCCACCGAGACCCGGTTGATCCACCGGCGCACTTCGTGCTGATGATGTACGACATCCTTGCCGAAAACGGTCAATGTACCACTGTCGGGAAACAGGAGTGTTGACAGCAATCGGATCAGTGTCGATTTACCTGATCCGTTCGGTCCCAATAAACCGAAGATTTCTCCTCGCCGAACCGTGAACGATACGTCATTCACCGCTTTGATCATCCGTCGTTCCCCGCGAAACCAGTTGGACCAGCGTCGGCTGCCTTCCACTGTTTCCACAAACCGTTTGCTGACATGCTGACAATGGATGGCGACATCTTCATCGGCTTGACGGAGGACAGGATGTTCCGGGGTTGAAACGGTTTGAGTCATGAGCACGTTCACTCCTTTCCCAAAGAAAATGCCACAAGCTGGCAGGCCTGTGGCGATGTGCATGCAAACGTAAAAAAAGCCACAGGCCGCTCGCCCTGTGGCGGGGGTGCAAGATACCATGGGTCAAAGGAGGAAATCTCAGATCATCCGTCGAGGTCGCCGGTGGGAATATATGATACGATTGTCCCACTTGCCGTTGATTGGAAAGAGGGTGGAACAGTGAATCGGAAGCTTCTCATGTCGGCGACTTCCCTTTCCTCCTCAGTAACGAAAAACGATGACTGACCAACGATTTTATTTTATCGATCGTCCCAGGAAATGTCAACCATCCCACGTTCTTTTTTCCTCGTATGATAGACTTGCCTATTTTCCGCTCGCCCGGTATGGTATCGTCAAGTTGATCAAAATATACATGGATAAAGGGGAGACGTGGAACGATGTCGCATCATGCCATGATTTTTGATTTGGACGGAACGTTGTTTCAAACGGAGAAAGTGGCGGTACCGGCTTTTCGCCGGGCATTTGAGCGATTGCTGCAGTCGGGTCGGTATGAAGGGCCTTTACCGACCGATAAAGAGATTCAATCCGTATTCGGTCTCACTCATACAGAGATCTGGAACCGATTGCTCCCCGGAGCTGACGAAGAGACCAAACAAATGGCCGATCGCTGGATGTTGGAGGAAGAGTTGCACTGTTTGCGGCAGGGAATGGGAGCGTTGTACCCCGGTGTGGACGAGACGCTGCACAGGCTTGCGCGGGATGGATGGCGTCTGTTTATCGCCAGTAACGGCATTTTACCCTATGTGAAAGGTGTATTGACGGCATTTGAGCTGCTTCCGCTGTTTTCCGGCATCTATACCGCGGGTGAATACCAGACCCGTGAAAAAAAGGTGTTGGTTCGCATACTGATGGAGGAACACGGGGTGACGGGCGGTTACATGGTGGGTGACCGCAGTTCGGATGTGGAAGCCGGTCTGTACAACGGTCTGACGGTCATCGGATGTCGATACGCCGGTTTTCCCAGTTTCAGCGGAGAAAAGGAGCTGGAAGGGGCGCATGTGGTGATCGACTCGTTCCCCACTTTGTTGGACGTGGTAAAGTACTCATCTGAAAAAGA
Source organism: Polycladomyces zharkentensis (assembly GCF_016938855.1). NCBI lineage: Bacteria > Bacillati > Bacillota > Bacilli > Caryophanales > Thermoactinomycetaceae > Polycladomyces > Polycladomyces zharkentensis. The sequence goes on from NZ_JAFHAP010000007.1 coordinate 44,129, forward strand.
GTAAAAACGGGGAAGCTCGTTTGCCGGTGAGTGTATCACGTCAGGGTGTCTGCCAAATTCATGAGCGAGCAGACTTGCCAGGTGATCGAAAACCCTTGCCCGGCCTGATGAGGACCAGGAACGCGCTGGAATGAAATCGCGGGCAACTCCTTCCGAGTGAAGCCCACTTTGCCCGCGTCTGCACTCCGGGTCGGAGCGGCCATGACACACCGAGCCGGGGAGCGATGTGGGTGATATTCGTTCACCCAAAACGCCTTGGAAAAACAATGACGGAATTTAAGGAGGATGAGGAGGGGAAACGGATGGAGAATGTATGGTCGATTTCCATCGGAGAAGCGACATTGCGGTTGTTTTTGGCGGTTGTTTTGGGTGGTTTGATCGGGTGGGAGCGGGAACACAACAACCATCCCGCCGGTTTTCGCACCCATATTTTGGTGAGTTTGGGATCAGCGCTGATCATGTTGTTGTCCATCTACGGCTTTTCGGAGTTTGTACATGAGCCCAACGTCAGGACCGATCCGGCACGGTTGGCGGCCCAGGTCGTCAGCGGAATCGGGTTTCTGGGAGCGGGTACGATTTTGCGTCACGGATTTTCGGTGACGGGACTCACCACTGCCGCTTCGTTGTGGGTGGTCTCCGGCATCGGGCTGGCGTCGGGTGCGGGATTTTATTACCCTGCCATATTGACTACCGCACTGGCGCTGATCAGTTTGGAACTGTTGAACCGGGTGGAACATCTCCTGTTTGTCTCCCGACGTCTGAAAACGTTGCGCATCCGAGTGAAGGACCGGCCGGGTACATTGGGGGATTTGGCGACAATCCTGTCGCAGTTCGGTGCCAGCATCCGCAAGGTCTCCATTGAGGAGGAGGACCCGGAGGAGAACATGATCGATATCGTGTTTACGATTCGGATGCCGGAAAAATTCCCGGAAAGCGATTTGATTGAAAAAATGAGGCAAGTGGAAGGTGTGAAGGCTGTTGTTTCCGGGTAATCCAGTAAATGAGAGATTGTATGAAATGCCGGCGATCAAGAAAAAATGAGAAGGACGGCTGTTCCCCTCTTGGCGAAAAAATGGGAATGAATTATAATAAAGTCAGAAGGTCAAAGTTAGTCAAAGTCAGCAGGAGGTTGTCCGATGAGATGCATCACGGACATCATCGAACATCATCTGAAGAAAATTCTCAATGAAAGCCCGACGGGGACGATTGAGATAAAAAGAAGCGAACTGGCTCATCTGTTTCAATGTGTGCCTTCGCAAATCAACTATGTGATCAGTACCCGTTTTACCCTGGAAAAAGGGTACGTGGTGGAGAGCAAACGGGGCGGGGGTGGATTTATCCGCATTCGCAAAGTGAAACACGCTTCCAAACGCACCTATTTCGATGTGTTGCTCAAACAGATCGGTCATTCGATCCATCAGGCGGCTGCGGAAGATGTGATCGACCGTCTGCGGGATGACGGCATCATCACGGAGCGGGAAGCCAAGTTGCTGCGCAAATCGGTGTCCCGCGAAGTGCTGACATTACCCGTCAATATTCGGGACCAGGTACGGGCGGATATGATGCGGGCGTGGGTCGCGATTCTAATGGCGGACAAAGGAGAGTGACGCCGATGCTATGTCAAGAGTGCGGAAAACGGCCGGCGACACTTCATTACACCAAAATTGTCAACGGCGAGAAAACGGAATTTCATCTCTGTGAAGTTTGTGCCCAGGAAAAAGGGGAACAGATCCCCATGATGGAAAACGGATTTTCCATTCATCAACTGTTGTCCGGACTGCTCAATTTCGATGCTCCTTATGGGGAAGGCGGACAGGCGAAGCAGTCGGTGCAGTCCGGTTCGCTCCGTTGTCCCACGTGTGGACTGACCTACACGCAATTCAGCAAGATCGGACGGTTGGGATGCAGTGATTGTTACCAAGCATTCGGGGAGCGACTGATTCCGCTGTTTCGCCGGGTTCACGGCAGTACCAGCCACCGCGGCAAAGTGCCGGAACGAACGGGGGGACGGTTAAAGATTCGGCGGGAAATCGAACAGCTCAAGGAGCAGCTCAAGCAGTGCGTTGCCCGGGAAGCATTCGAGGAAGCGGCTCGTCTGCGTGACCGGATCCGCGCCCTGCAGAGGAAACTGGAAGGCTGAAAGGGAGGGAGAATGTTGTCGCTTCAACGCTTTATCCAAAGCGCGATGAGCGAGTGGATGCGAGGCGGAGGACCCCAATCCGACATCGTGATCAGCTCTCGCGTTCGCATCGCACGAAATTTGGCCGGCCTTCCCTTCCCGATGCTGGCGACCGCATCCCAGTCAGAAGAAGTGGTACGGCGGATTGAAGAAGCATTTCAGGAAGAGAAGGAACAGCCGTATTTTCGCGACGCGGAATTGATCCGGATGGACACGTTGAATGACTTGCAGAAGCGCGTGTTGGTGGAGAAGCATTTGATCAGCCCTCATCTGGCGGAAGAGTCCCGTCACGGTGCAGTGATTTTAAGCGGAAACGAAGCGGTCAGTATCATGATCAACGAAGAGGATCATTTGCGCATTCAGTGCCTGTTCCCGGGATTTCAGCTGAAGCAAGCCTGGCAGTTGGCCGATCATATCGATGATACGTTGGAACACCATCTGTCGTATGCATTTGACGAACACTGCGGATTTTTGACCAGCTGTCCCACCAATGTGGGGACGGCCATCCGGGCATCGGTGATGTTGCATTTGCCCGCCTTGGCCATGACCCAGCAGCTGAACCGTCTGTTTCAGGCGATTGCCCAAGTCGGATTGGCCGTACGCGGAATCTACGGTGAGGGGAGTGAGGCGCTGGGCAACCTTTACCAGGTATCCAACCAGGTTACATTGGGGCAGAAAGAAGAGGAGATCATCGATAATCTGGTCAGCGTGGTCGGCCAGATTATCGACCAGGAGCAGTCGGCCCGCCGGAGGTTGCTGGAATCTTCCCCGATCCAGCTGGAAGATCGTGTGCACCGGTCCTACGGCATCCTCGCTCATGCCAGGGTGATGGATTCCAAGGAGGCGATGCACCGGTTGTCCGATGTCCGGTTGGGCATCGACCTGGGGTTGATCAAAGGCGTTTCGGCTACGGTGCTGAATGAATTGATGGTAATGACCCAACCCGGATTTTTGCAACAATACGCTGGTCAGCGTCTGGACTCGGGCGAACGGGATATTCGTCGGGCGGTATTGATCCGGGAACGTTTGGCTATCGAACACAACGACGAAAATTAAAGTGAGGTGGATGAACGATGATGTTTGGCCGATTCACGGAACGCGCACAGAAGGTGTTGGCGCTGGCACAGGAGGAAGCCGTTCGTTTGGGTCACAGCAATATCGGTACGGAGCATATTTTGCTCGGTTTGGTGCGTGAAGGGGAAGGCATCGCCGCCAAGGCGCTGATCGGACTGGGTTTGGGCTTGGAAAAGATCCAAAACGAAGTGGAATCCCTCATTGGCAGGGGACAGGGCCAACCGACCAACATCGCCTATACACCCCGGGCGAAAAAGGTGATTGAACTCTCGATGGATGAAGCGCGCAAACTGGGTCATACCTATGTGGGTACGGAGCATATCCTGCTCGGCCTCATCCGTGAGGGTGAAGGAGTGGCTGCACGTGTGCTGAACAATTTGGGCGTCAGCCTGAATAAAGCACGGCAGCAAGTGCTGCAGCTGTTGGGAAGCAATGAAGCCGTTACCTCCCACCAAAGCGGGGGAGCCGGGGCCAACACACCGACGTTGGACAGCCTCGCCCGCGATTTGACCGCAGCGGCCCGGGAGGGCAACCTGGACCCGGTGATCGGGCGGAGCAAAGAAATTGAACGGGTGATCCAAGTGTTGTCCCGGCGGACCAAAAACAACCCGGTTCTGATCGGGGAGCCCGGTGTCGGGAAAACGGCGATCGCCGAAGGACTGGCGCAAAAGATCGTCGACGGTGAAATCCCGGAAACCCTCCGGGGCAAGCGGGTGATGACGCTTGACATGGGCACCGTGGTTGCCGGCACCAAATACCGCGGGGAGTTTGAGGATCGGCTGAAAAAAATCATGGACGAGATCCGGCAGGCGGGCAACATCATCCTTTTCATCGACGAGCTGCACACGCTGATCGGCGCCGGTGGTGCGGAAGGAGCGATCGATGCCTCCAATATCCTGAAACCGGCACTGGCGCGTGGTGATCTGCAGTGCATCGGTGCCACCACGCTGGATGAGTATCGTAAATACATCGAGAAAGATGCCGCTTTGGAACGGCGCTTCCAACCGATCCAGGTTGACGAGCCGACACCGGAGGAAGCTGTTCTGATCCTGCAGGGTCTGCGCGACCGCTATGAAGCGCATCACCGCGTGAAGATCACCGATGAAGCGATCGAAGCGGCGGTGAAACTGTCCGATCGTTACATCACTGACCGGTTCCTGCCGGACAAAGCGATCGACCTGATCGACGAGGCGGCTTCCCGTGTCCGTCTGCGTTCCTATACGGTGCCGCCTGAGTTGAAAGAGCTGGAGCAAAAATTGGAGGAAGTGCGCAAGGAAAAAGATGCGGCCGTGCAAAGCCAGGAGTTTGAAAAAGCCGCATCCCTGCGCGACCGGGAACAAAAACTGCGTGAGGAATTGGAAGAGACGCGTAATCGGTGGAAAGCCGATCAAGGCAAAACCGATTCCGAGGTGACGGCCGAAGACATCGCGGATATCGTCTCGCATTGGACGGGTATTCCGGTGCGCAAATTGGCCGAGGAAGAGTCGGAGCGCCTGTTGAAGATGGAAGAAATCCTCCATCAGCGCGTCATCGGACAGGAAGAAGCGGTCAGAGCCGTCTCCCGGGCAATTCGCCGGGCACGTGCGGGATTGAAAGATCCGAAGCGTCCGATCGGCTCCTTCATCTTCCTCGGTCCGACCGGTGTGGGGAAAACCGAATTGGCACGGGCGCTGGCCGAAGCGCTGTTCGGAGATGAAAATGCGATGATTCGCATCGACATGTCCGAGTATATGGAGAAACACTCCACCAGCCGGTTGGTCGGAGCACCTCCGGGATACGTGGGATATGAAGAGGGCGGCCAATTGACCGAAAAAGTGCGGCGCAAACCGTATTCGGTGGTGTTGTTCGACGAGATCGAAAAAGCGCATCCCGAAGTGTTCAATATCCTGTTGCAAGTGTTGGAGGACGGTCGTTTGACCGACGGCAAGGGACGTTTGGTCGACTTCCGCAACACCGTGATCATCATGACCTCCAACGTTGGAGCGGACACGATCCGCAAAAGCACCCGGCTCGGGTTCACGACGGGTGACAATGACGGCTACGAGAACATGAAAGAAAATGTGATGCAGGAACTCAAACGCAGTTTCCGTCCCGAGTTCCTCAACCGGATCGACGATGTCATTGTGTTCCACTCTCTGAAAGAAGAGCATTTGCAACAAATCGTCACTTTGATGTCCGAGGAACTGCGTAAACGCCTGAAAGAACAGGACATTGACTTCGTGCTGACCGACGAGGCCAAAAAACACTTGGCCAAAGTCGGGTTTGACCCGCAATACGGTGCTCGTCCGCTGCGTCGCGCCATTCAAAAACACATCGAAGATCGGCTTTCCGAAGAGCTGTTGCGCGGCACAATTCAACGGGGTGATACCGTGAAAATCGATGTGAAGGACGGTCAGTTGACGGTGGAAAAAACGGAACTGAGTCCGTCGCCTACGCAGTGACGGTTGCCACGGCCCCTCTAGCGAGGGGCCTTCCGGTTTTCTGACCAACGTGCCGAACCCGAATGATCGTGCTATAATGAGAATGAATATCGACGATGGATGGGGTCGCCAAGTGGCAAAAACGAAAAGCAAATTCGCCTGTCAGGAATGCGGGTATATATCGGCCAAATGGATGGGACGCTGCCCCGGATGCGGTGGATGGAACACCATGGTGGAAGAACGGGAAACAACCGGGTCACGAGCAGGAGGATGGGGCGGTGTATCCCGTAAAAAACAGCAGAAAGCTGTTCCGATCACACGGGTGGAACAGGTGAGGCAAACCCGTGCAGACACCGGTATTCGCGAACTGAACCGTGTATTGGGCGGCGGTGTGGTTCCGGGATCGCTCATCCTGGTGGGGGGCGATCCGGGCATCGGCAAATCCACGTTGCTGTTACAAGCATCATTTCAGTTGGCTGTTCGCGGCGTCTTGGTGCTCTATGTCTCAGGGGAAGAATCAGCGGAGCAGACCCGAATGCGTGCGGACCGCCTCGGGGCGTTGGACGAGCGTTTGCTGGTGGCATCGGAAACGGATCTGACTGCCGTGGAGTCTCTGGTAGAGCAAGTACAACCGAAAGTGCTGGTAATCGACTCCATCCAGACGATATACCATCCCGACTTGGGATCGGCCCCCGGGAGTGTCGCGCAAGTGCGGGAATGTACCGGACAGTTGATGCGACTCGCCAAGGAACGGGGAGTCACGGTCATCATCGTCGGTCACGTCACCAAAGCGGGCGCGATCGCAGGTCCCCGGCTGTTGGAGCATATGGTGGACGCGGTGTTGTATTTTGAAGGCGAGCGGCATCACACCTACCGCGTGCTCCGGGCCGTGAAAAACCGGTTTGGCTCTACCAACGAGATCGGCGTATTTGAAATGAAGTCAGAAGGATTGGCAGAAGTATCCAATCCTTCTGAGATGTTTTTGTCCCAGCGCCCGTCCGGTGTGGCCGGTTCAGCCGTAACGGCGAGCGTCGAAGGAACACGGCCGATTTTGGTCGAATTGCAAGCGTTGGTGGCACCTACCAGTTTTGCGACCCCCAAACGGATGGCAACCGGTGTGGACCACCATCGTGTGGCCATGATTTTGGCTGTGTTGGAAAAGCGTCTGGGCATGTTTCTGCAAAATCAGGATGCATACGTCAATGTGGTGGGGGGCGTGCGCTTGGACGAACCGGCCGCTGATCTGGCCGTGGCTGTCAGCATCGCTTCCAGTTTTCGCGATCGTCCGACGGGAGCGCGTGACGTCGTCATCGGAGAAGTGGGTTTGACCGGTGAGGTTCGGGGCGTTTCCCGAATGGAACAGCGGGTGGCGGAAGCCCATCAAATGGGCTTTCGACGAGTCATCATTCCGGAGAAAAGCCGGAAAGGCTGGACGCCGCCGGCCGGGTTGGAAGTGATCGGGGTTTCGACGGTTGAAGAGGCATTGGAAGTCGCGTTGGGAGGGTCGGATCAGTGAGGGAAAAAAGCGAAAGGGATCAATTTGTCAGCCGTGTGTTACGAATGGTTGCTCCGGGAACCCAATTCCGTGAAGGATTGGACAATGTGTTGGGGGCCAAGACCGGGGCGTTGATCGTGGTGGGCTATGATGACAGTGTGCGGGAGATCGTGGACGGTGGATTTCACATTGACAGTCCGTTTTCGGCCGCCCACCTGTATGAGCTGGCCAAAATGGATGGCGCCATCATTTTAAGTGACGACGGGAAACGCATTTTGTATGCCAACACCCAACTGGTGCCCAGTTCATCCATCCCTTCGACGGAAACGGGGATCCGTCACCGAACGGCCCAACGAACAGCACGGCAGACGAATAAACTGGTCATCGCCATTTCCCAGCGGCGAAATGTGATCACGCTGTACCAGGGCAACTTCCGTTATGCGCTGAAGGATATCGGTGTCATTCTCACCAAAGCCAATCAAGCCATCCAGACGCTGGAGAAGTACAAATCCGTACTGGACCAGTCAACGACCAATCTGAGCGCATTGGAATTTGAAGAGTTGGTTACGTTAAACGAAGTGGCCATGGTGATCCAGCGGATCGAGATGGTATTGCGCATTAAGAGTGAAATCCAGACCTATATCAACGAGCTGGGGACGGAAGGCCGTCTGATCAGTATGCAGATGGAAGAGCTGGTGGCCAATGTTGAAGATGAAGCGTATCGGCTGATCAAGGATTACTGTTATGACCCGCATAAAATCTCACCGGAAGATGTGTTGAAGGAACTGAAGGAACTGTCTGCTGATGAATTGTTGGAACACGGCAACATTGTACGCATTTTGGGATATCCGTCGAATATCAATATTCAGGAAGAGGCCGTCTCTCCGCGAGGCTACAGAATTCTGAACAAAATTCCACGTCTTCCCGCCCCCATTATCCAAAAGCTGATCGATAAATTCGGTTCGTTGCCGCGCGTGATGATGGCAACGATCGAAGAGCTGGACGAAGTGGAGGGAATCGGAGACGTGCGGGCCCGGGCGATCAAGGAGGGGCTGAAGCGCATTCAGGAACAGGTCTTTATTGACAGACATATCTAAATAACCTAGAATGAAACCACAACAAAGCCTGCCAATTATGAAGGGAGATGACGTGTTATTTTCGTTCGCGGAAACGGCATTTCAAAGGATTTGGGGGGTTCCCTTCTATGTTTGCCAGAGCACTGCCCAGCTTTTTTACTATCGGGAACTTATTTTTAGGAATTATATCGATCATTCTCGCGGTTCAGGGCGAGTGGCAATATGCTGCGATCATGGTCATTATCGGTATGTTTTTGGACGGTTTGGACGGCCGGGTGGCCCGCATGCTCAACACGCAGAGCGAGTTCGGCAAAGAGCTTGATTCGCTGTCCGATGTCATCTCCTTCGGAGTAGCCCCCGCTTTGATCATGTATGTAGCGGTTTTGAAGGGATACGATATCTGGGGATGGATCATCACCGCGGTGTTCCCCATTTGCGGTGCGTTGCGGTTAGCCCGATTCAACGTGCAACCGGGGATCCCCGGCTATTTTATTGGTCTGCCGATTACGGCCGCGGGCGGCGTGTTGGCGACGATGGCCCTGTACAGTGACCTGGTTCAGCGTCCGATGTTGGTATTGGGCATGTTGCTGTTGTCGTATTTGATGATCAGCCAGATCAAGTACCCCAACTTCAAAAAAATCGGGATTCCGCGGAGTTCCTTTTGGATGGCTCCGCTGTTGCTGATTTTAGTCGCGATTATCGCCATTCGATATCCGGAGCAGTTTCCCAAAGTCGTGTTTGTACCGCTTGCGCTGTATGCTTTTTACGGATTGATGAAAAAATCCATTCTGAAGCGGAGAAGAGAGGATTTGGAAGAACCGGTCGAAGAATAACAAAAGCGTAAAGTTCGAAGAGAATCGGAATAAGGGTGACCATTTTCCCGCGAACGAGCAGGAAGACGGTCGACCCCCAAATCGTGAACGGCTCAGATTTTCTTTCCACGGAACGTTGTCCGGAGTCTTGTCGCCGAGTGATTGCTTGGCGGCTTTTTTTTATCTGTTGTGATGGGATTTTGCAACCTTTTTTGAGGAAACCGCGTTGATGATAATACACGCGGATCTTGATATTTTTGAATAATAGAAAAAAGTCGATACTCTTAAACCTGCTGATTATCGCAGGTTAAACACCCCAAGCGTGGACAGCTTGTCCGACTCCTGGTGCACGATCTCGTCCAGGGGCAATTCCAGCAGATTGCACAGGGCGGTGAAATAAAACAGGTGTTTTCCCATCTCCGCTTTGACCACATCTTGACAATGGTCGCACAAGCAGCCGGATAAATGGGTTTTGAATCTGTCCTTCAATTCAGAAATCGAAGCCTCATAGTCCAATGGTTGTCGTGCGGCGTGGACTTCGATGCATCCGCATTCGGTTACGGCCTTCATCAGCGCGCGGTTGACGCGTGAGGTGGAATCCTGGAATTTGGAGGTCACATCGAGAAAACTGCGGTGGCGCAACAAGAGGTCCGACACCTGCTTTTGAAACGAGGTCAGGCGGCTGTCGCCCATCGTTTTCACCTCTTTCGTGGAGCTTGGACATATGTCAGATGGGGTCAGGTAACGTTTGGAAAATGTCTATGCCCATTATAGCCGTCAGGGAAACGAGGTGTCAATTTATTCAAACAGGGCGTTTGTGTCAAAAAATCTATTGACGCTAATTTGTCAGGTATGATAATATAATGTTTTTAAATTTGTTGACATCTCCCCAGGTATGTGATATCTTGGAAACAGATATTGCCCTTTGGAGGTGGGTTGATTGTTCAACATCGGCGACAAGGTGGTATATCCGATGCATGGCGCAGGCATCATCGAATCGATCGAGGAGAAAGAGATTCTCGGTGAACGCAAGAAGTACTATGTTATGCGCATGCCGATCGGGGACATGAAAGTGATGATCCCGATGAACAATGTGCAAAGTATCGGATTGCGTGAAGTGGTGGATGAGGAGACCGTTGAGCGTGTCATCGCCCGCTTGCGCAATCGGGACAAGGGATTGACGGCCAATTGGAATCGACGATATCGCGCCAATATGGACAAGATGAAAAGCGGGGACATCTACGAAGTGGCAGACGTCGTCAGAAGCTTGATGCTCAGGGATCGCGAAAAGGGATTATCCACCGGTGAACGCAAGATGTTGGACAACGCCCGCCAGATTTTGATCAGCGAATTGGTTTTGGCCAAAGGAATGAATGAAGAACAAGCTTTCTCTTTGCTTGACGAATTGGTTTGTTCAACCGAAAATGCCTCCGGCTGAAAGATTCACAATAAAATCCCAGAAACCGGGTTTTCATTTCGAAGGATTGTCTATAATGGGTAATAAGAAGGAGGTGAAGCCCCATGTTGAAGCGATTTGTGCATCTCGCCTTTGCATTGACCGGCGCAACGTTGGGGTACACGTTGGGTCCCGCGCTGTTTGCGATGCTTCGCCAATCTCCCCTGAATTTCGGCGACGTACCCGCACCACATTACATCGGAGCCGTTTTGGGGGCGCTCCTCCTGTATCTGTCGGCGATATGGCTTTCAACCAATGTCGTGCAATGGATCAAATGGAGCGAGGAACGGTTGGTGAAAATACCGGCCGCAGATATCCTGTTCGGTGCCTTGGGTCTCATCTTCGGACTGATCGTCGCATTTTTGATCGAACCGCCGTTGTCCAAACTGCCCATTCCTGGGATTTCGTCCATCCTTCCGTTTTTGGTATCCGGGTTGTTGGGTTATCTGGGATTTCGAGTCGGTTACAAGAAGCGCGATGAACTTTTATCCATTTTTACGGTGGGTCGCCAAGGCAAGGAACAAAAGAAAAAAGAACCGCGGGATATTGAACATAAAATCTTGGATACCAGTGTGATCATCGATGGTCGCATCTTTGACATCTGCCGCACCGGCTTTCTGGAAGGAACGTTGGTCATCCCCAGTTTTGTGCTGGAAGAACTGCAACATATAGCGGATTCATCGGATGTGTTGAAACGGAACCGCGGCCGCCGCGGTCTGGACATTTTGAACAAGATCCAAAAGGAACTTCGTATGGAAGTGCTGATCTACGAGGGCGATTTTGACGAAGTGTCCGAAGTGGACAGCAAACTGGTCAAGTTGGCCAAAGTGTTGTCGGGGAAAGTGGTTACCAACGACTTCAACCTGAATAAAGTGTGCGAATTGCAGGGTGTCAAGGTGTTGAACATCAACGATCTGGCCAATGCGGTCAAACCGGTTGTCTTGCCGGGAGAAGAGATCAACGTCCAAGTGATCAAGGACGGAAAAGAGCATGGACAAGGTGTCGCCTATCTCGATGACGGCACCATGATCGTCATCGAAGGCGGCCGTGAGTACATCGGTGAACGGATTGACGTCCTGGTGACCAGTGTCCTGCAAACGTCCGCCGGTCGCATGATTTTTGCCAAGCCGAAATTGTTGGAACGTGCGCTATAATAAAAGTGGATCAATGGAGGATGACCGCATCGCCCGCGGTGAAACAACCGCCGGGCGATGCTGTGTCTGAAGGGGGATTTTCGGTTTGAGTGTAGGCGTCATCATCCCGGCCGCCGGACGGGGAAAGCGGATGGGGACCAAAGAGAGCAAACAGTTCCTCCCGTTGGGGGACAAGCCCGTACTCATTCATACGTTGATGGTCTTTGAAACCCATCCGGAAGTGGATGAGATCGTCGTGGTGGCCGGTGCCGAAGAAGTGTCGCGCGTCGAGGAGATGGTCGCACAGTACGGCTTGGAAAAAATCAGTGCGATTGCAATCGGTGGACAAGAACGGCAGGATAGCGTACGATCAGGACTGGAGCATTTGCAATCCGAATGGGTGCTGGTACACGATGCCGCGCGTCCATTTGTCACTCACGGGCACATCACGGAGCTCTTGAAAGTGGTTCGCCTGCACGGAGCGGCCATTTTGGCCGTGCCGGTCAAGGATACGATCAAACAGGTGGACACCGCCGGCATCGTGGAACGGACACCCGATCGCCAATCGTTGTGGGCGGTGCAGACACCACAAGCTTTTCGTCGTGCTCTGTTGGTACAAGCCCATCAGCGGGCGTTGGAACAGGGGATGACAGGAACGGACGATGCGATGCTGGTGGAGGAATTGGGGATCGACGTCCGGGTGGTGATGGGGGATTACCAGAACATCAAGTTGACCACGCCCGAAGATCTGGCGATTGCGGAAGCGATCTGGAAAATGAGGGGTACGGAAAGATGATTCGTATCGGACAAGGTTTTGATGTGCATCAATTGGTCGAAGGGCGTCCGTTGATCATCGGAGGCGTGCGGATTCCGCATCCGTTGGGATTGTTGGGCCATTCCGACGCCGACGTGCTGTTGCACGCCATCACCGATGCGGTGCTGGGTGCGCTCGGCGAGGGAGATATCGGCAAGCATTTCCCGGACACGGACCCGGCTTTCAAGGATGCGGACAGTGCGGTGCTGCTCCGCGACGTGTGGAAGCTGGCCAAGGAAAGAGGATATGCACTCGGTAACGTGGATGCCACGATCATTGCTCAAGCGCCGAAAATGGCACCACATATCCCGGCCATGCGCGAACGGGTGGCGACACTGTTGGAGGCGGACGCGGATCGGGTGAACATCAAAGCGACCACTACCGAACGGCTCGGGTTCACCGGTCGGGGGGAAGGCATCGCGGCGATGGCGGTTGTCTGTCTGATTGCGCAACAAGGTTGAACGGGACAGGAGAGCAGGAGGGAGTGGATCGAGATGGCAAAAACGGTACGCACGCGCTACGCACCCAGCCCGACGGGCCATTTGCACATCGGCGGGGCGCGAACGGCACTGTTCAGTTATTTGTACGCGAAAAAACACGGTGGTTCCTTTGTCGTTCGCATCGAGGACACCGATGTGGAACGGAACGTGGCCGACGCTGAGCAAAAACAGTTGGCGGGATTGAAATGGCTCGGCATTGACTGGGATGAGAGCGTCGATGTGGGAGGCCCTTACGGCCCGTACCGATCGATGGAACGGTTGGACATCTACAAACGTTATCTGGACAAGCTTTTGGAAGAAGGGCACGCTTATCCCTGTTACTGCACGCCGGAGGAGCTTGAGCGGGAGCGGGAAGCCCAGCTTGCCCGCGGTGTCGCACCCAAATACTCCGGACGGTGCCGTCATCTCACGCCGGAAGAGAGAGCCAAGCTGGAAGCGGAAGGGCGCAAGCCCAGCATTCGTTTCCGCGTACCCGAAGGGCGCACGATCACCGTGGAAGATGAAGTGCGCGGCCGGGTGCAATTTGAATCGGACGGGATCGGAGATTTTATCCTGGTGCGCCCTGACGGACGGCCCACCTACAACTTCGCCGTGACCGTGGATGACGCGTTGATGGAGATCACTCATGTGGTCCGGGGGGAGGAGCACTTGTCCAACACGCCGCGGCAAATTTTGCTGTATGAGGCGCTGGGCTTCACACCTCCGAAATTCGCTCACGTGTCGCTGATTCTCAATCCGGAAGGCAAAAAGATGAGCAAGCGGGACGAGTCGATCATTCAGTTTATCGACCAGTATCGCGAGTTGGGCTATTTGCCGGAAGCGCTGATCAACTTTATCGTTTTGCTCGGTTGGGCTCCGGAAGGGGAAGAAGAGATTTTCAGCAAGGAAGAGCTGATTGATCGCTTTTCCCTGGATCGTGTCTCCAAGGCGCCGGCCGTGTTTGACACCGGCAAACTGAAGTGGATGAACAACCATTACATCAAACAGGCGCCGGTTGAACGCATCACGGAACTGGCCCTGCCGCACCTGGAAAAAGCCGGTCGCATCACCTTGCCGATCGACGAGGAAAAACGGACGTGGGTGACGCGGTTGGTCGGATTGTATCAGGAGCAATTGGACTACGTGGCGCAAATCGTGGAGTTGTCGGAGATGTTCTTCCGCTCCGAAGTGACGTATTCCGATGAGGCCAAAGAAGTGCTCACCCAGGAACACGTTCCGGAAGTGGTTGAAGCGTTCCTGAAACAGTTGGGGGATGTGGACACGCTCACGCCGGATGACATCAAGGCGATGTTGAAACAAGTGCAAAAAGAGACGGGCTATAAAGGGAAACAGTTGTTCATGCCGATTCGTGCCGCGGTGACGGGAGAAGTGCACGGCCCGGATTTGCGCGAAACCTTGTCGCTGCTCGGCCCTGAAACGGTTCGCACCCGTCTGCAACACTTCATGGAAAATTGGATATGATAATGAGTGAAGATCCAACCCGACCGGGTGCAGAACCGGGAAAGCGCAGGCATCAATCACGGGCATTTTCTCTGAACGAAGCGTATTTTATCCGTGCCGCGCTCCCGGTTCAAAACGGCCATGCCCTGTTTGCTCGCAGGACGCAGGCTGTACGATCAGGAAACGTGATGCGCGCTAGGTCAGATACGCTTGGTTTCACAGGCTTCTTTCACTCGTCAGTTGGAACCACTCTGTGTTAAACTAAAACAAAACAGCCGACCTTCAACCTAAGGTCGTGAAAAGGGTTCCATCCGGGAAAATGATCAAAAGCGATGAACGGGAGAGTACCGCGATTCCGGTTCGCTCCAGAGAGGGACGCCGAGGCTGGAAGCGTCCTGCGAACGGTGCGCGGGAAATGCCCCCGTGAGCTGTCGCCCGAAACCCGATTGAAGGGAAGTAGGCGCGACCGGCTTTCCACCGTTAACGGACGAGAGGGGGATGGGTCCCGGCCGGGATTCGTCCAAGCAGAGTGGAACCGCGGAAATCAACCGTCTCTGCAGCGCAGGCTGCGGGGACTTTTTTATTGGGGGGTGGAACAGATGTCTTGGATTCAACGTTGGAAAGAGATGCGGGAAGTCATTCGGGCGGATATCCAAGCCGTGTTTGACAGGGATCCGGCTGCGCGCAGCACGCTGGAGGTTGTGTTGACCTACTCCGGTTTGCATGCGATTTGGATGCATCGGATCGCGCATGCACTCTATAAGCGGAAATGGTTTTTGTTGGCAAGAATCATTTCGCAGTTCAACCGGTTTCTGACAGGCATCGAAATCCATCCCGGCGCCAAAATCGGCAAAGGATTGTTCATTGATCACGGCATGGGCGTCGTGATCGGGGAAACGTGCGAAATCGGCGATTACGTCACCATCTATCAAGGGGTCACATTGGGAGGGACCGGCAAGGAAAAGGGGAAACGGCATCCCACCATCGAGGATCACGTATTGATCGCATCCGGAGCCAAAGTATTGGGTTCCATGCGGATCGGACGCTGCTCCAAAATCGGAGCGGGCTCAGTCGTGTTGCGGGAAGTGCCGCCCCATTCCACCGTCGTTGGCGTCCCCGGACGTGTCGTCGTCCAAAACGGCAAGCGGGTTCCGAACGATTTGGATCACGTCAATTTGCCCGATCCGGTCGCGGACATGATTCGCTCGATGCAGGAGGAAATTCGCCGTCTGCGACAAGAAGTGGACGCCTTGAAAAAGGAGCGGGAAGCTGAAGGAGGAGATCAACGCGATGTCGGTGCAACTATACAACACGCTGACTAGAAAAAAAGAATCGTTGGAGACGGTCCATCCCGGCAAAGTGAACATGTACGTTTGCGGACCGACCGTTTACAACTACATTCACATCGGCAACGCCCGGGTGTTTGTTTTTTTCGACGTGGTGCGGCGGTACCTGCAATACAAGGGTTATGAAGTGAAATACGTGCAAAACTTCACCGATGTTGACGATAAGTTGATCCGCACGGCCAATGAAGAAGGAACGACCGTACCGGAGGTTGCCGAACGCTACATCCGGGCCTATTTCGAAGATATGGATGCGTTGGGTGTTCGCCGGGCGGATGTGCATCCGCGGGCGACAGAACACATCCCGGACATGATTGAGGCCATTCGCGAATTGATCGACAAGGGCTGGGCCTATGAACGGGACGGGGATGTGTACTACCGTGCGCTGAAGAAGGATGACTACGGAAAATTGTCCCATCAGGCGATCGCCGAACTGAAAGCGGGCGCCCGGATCGAGGTGAACGAGCGCAAGGAACACCCGCTTGATTTTGCCCTGTGGAAAAAGGCCAAACCGGGTGAGATCAAATGGGACAGCCCATGGGGGGAAGGACGGCCCGGATGGCATATCGAGTGCTCGGTCATGTCCCGCAAATATTTGGGTGAGACGCTCGATATCCACGCCGGCGGCAAGGACTTGTGTTTCCCCCATCACGAAAACGAGATCGCGCAGAGCGAGGCACTGACGGGAAAACCGTTTGCCCGATATTGGCTGCACAATGAATTTGTCAACATGGGCGGCGAAAAAATGTCCAAGTCGCTCGGAAACATCGTCACCGTTCATGATTTGCGGAAACGGTATCCGGCGCGGGTGATCCGCTATTTCCTGATCTCGGCACATTACCGCAACCCGATTCAGTTCAGCGAAGAAGTGATGGATCAGCTGAAAAACGGGTTGGAACGGATCGACAACGCCTGGTTCAACCTGCGGCACCGGATGACCGCGGCAACGGAGGGGTCCGCCGATCCGAAGGTGGAGAAACAGCTGAAAGCCTTGTCCGCACAATTTGAGGCGGCCATGGACGATGACATGAACACCGCCAACGCGCTAAGCGTGCTGTTTGAAGCGGTCAAACTGGTGAACGAGACGGTGGCCCAACCGGTTGTGACGAGGGGAACATTGGAAGCATTGACGGATTGGATGACCACGTTCGGGGGAGAGATTTTGGGCTTGATCGAGCTGGAGGGGGAAGACACCCTGGATCGGGAAATCGAAGCCCTGATCGAAGAACGCCAACAGGCGAGAAAACGTCGCGATTTCGCGCGGGCTGACGCGATTCGTGACAAGCTGGCCGCGATGGGAATCTTGTTGGAAGACACACCACAGGGTGTTCGGTGGCGGAGAAAATGAGCGGCCCGTGGGTTGGGATGACCCGGCGTCCGCTCCCCCGTTCCCCCGAACAGCTCAATCCGTTGGTACTCGCTTATGTGGGCGATGCTGTCTATGAATTGTATGTCCGTTATCATTTGCTGACTGAAGGCATCGTCAAGCCCCAGGAACTGCAGCAAGCGGCAGTACGGTATGTTTCGGCCGGGGCACAAGCGGCGGCGTTTCGCGATTGGGAACCGATGCTGACCGAAGAGGAGTTGGCCGTATGGCGCAGGGGCCGCAATGTGAAAAGCGGACGGGTGCCCAGACGGGCGTCCGTATCGCAGTACCGTGCGAGTACCGGACTGGAGGCGTTGGTCGGTTATTGGTATCTCACCGGACAGATTGGTCGGTTGACCGAGATGATGGAGCGGATGTTTCAGATTCCCCGTTCGGATGTGGATGGTTCATCCGACTAGTCACAACTGGTGAATACTGTCCAAATGCTTTCCTCGGTTTGCTCCATCTGCGCCTTGCAAGAAAGCAGGGCATGGCCACTCCGGCTTGGAGCGCAGGAAGCGGGCGCCCGGCTGATGCGGAGATAGCGGAGCAGATCGCCGAGGAGCATGTGGAGCGTGTCCTGCAGGCGGCTCGACTGTACTACGACTACATCCTGGTGGATCTGCTGACGGAGAGCGCCGGAACGGTTGGCGTCATTCCTGCGCTTTCCGTGGCTTCGCTCGGTCAGGCTGAAGTCTTCGCTCACCCGGGAAAGCATTTCTCTCTCACGGATGTACCAGACACGCCCTGGATCATGTCTGGTAATTCCATCAAGCTGCAACGTCTCAGGCAAGTGAAGGCCTGAGAGACACAGCTCCCGATTTGGCCATTCATATAGTCATTCGACGAACCAAGAACCGGTGACCGTTTTCTCTTGAACGAGGGAAAACGGTTCACCTCGGTCAATTCTTTTCAAACACGGAAGAAGGCGAGAACGATGAAGACAGAATGGATCATGGGGAGGCAATCCGTCCAGGAAGCACTGAAAGCGGGCAGGGAAATGGAAAAAGTGTTGATCGCCGAAGGAGCAGGCAAGGGTGTCCAATCCCTGATCCACATGGCGAAGGAACGGGGAATTCCCGTTCAGCATGCGCCTCGTAACCGTTTGGATCAATTGGCGGACGGCGGCCATCATCAAGGGGTGCTTGCCTTGGTATCCGCTTATCGTTACGCATCGGTGGACGAGTTGTTCGAACGGGCGCAATCCCGCAATGAACCCCCGTTTTTCGTGTTGTTGGACGGCATCGAAGATCCCCACAATCTGGGCTCCATTTTGCGCACGGCGGATGCGGCCGGCGTCCATGGGGTGATCATCCCCAAACGGCGGGCGGTCGGGCTTACGAGGGTGGTGGCCAAGACCTCTGCGGGTGCGATCGAGTATGTGCCGGTGGCCCGCGTCACCAATCTGAACCGGACGGTGGAGGAGCTGAAGGAAGCAGGTTTGTGGATTGTGGGTGCGGACGCCTCGGCGGCGCATTCTTTCGACGAGATTGACTACACTGTTCCCGTCGCGCTCGTTATAGGGAATGAGGGACAAGGGATCAGCCGGCTGATGAAAGAGAAATGCGATTACCTGGTGCAGTTGCCGATGGCCGGACGGGTGGCCTCTCTCAATGCGTCGGTCGCCGCCGGTTTGATGATGTACGAGGTATTTCGCACACGGCGCCGATAGCGGGGGAACAACATGGAAGAGTGGCTGATAGTTGACGGTTACAATGTGATCGGCGCCCAGCCCGACGTGGAATGGGGTGAGTCCCTGGAAGAGGCGCGGGACAAGCTTGTACGTGCGTTGTCCGAATATCAGGCGCTGTCGGGGAGAAAAGTCGTCCTGGTTTTTGATGCGCATCGGGTTCCGGGAGCCGGTGCCAAGCTGTTGGAGCAGAAAATCACCATTCATTACACCAAACAACATGAGACGGCGGATGAATGCATCGAAAAACTGGTGCGCAAATTGAGCGGGGAAGATCGGCGAATCTATGTGGCCACGTCCGACTACCTGGAACAACGCCTGATCTTCGGACAAGGGGCGTATCGAATCAGCGCACGTGAACTGCTGCGCGAGATGACAAGTGCCAAGAGGGAGGCGACCAGGGAAATGCACGAACGGCACCCACCCAAAAGACCCACGCTGGGTCAGGGGCTAAAGGCGGAAATATGGCGCAAATTAGAAGGTTGGAGAAGGAAAAAATAGGGGAAAATTTGACGTTTTTGTTGCAAGTCAGATATAATAAGTTTACCCTGGGCTTTCCAGCAAACGTGGTCGGAGGGATGAGAGTGAGCGCAAACCTTCAAACCAGTGTACGGGACGCGGCGAACTATGAAACGATGACCGATGAACAGCTGGTGGACGGTGTGCGGATGGGGGACAGTGGGGCGCTGGAGTATTTGATCCATAAGTATAAAAATTTCGTCCGTGCCAAGGCGCGCTCGTACTTTTTGATCGGCGCCGATCATGAGGACATCGTACAGGAAGGAATGATTGGCCTTTACAAAGCGATTCGCGACTTTCGCGGGGACAAGCTCGCCTCGTTCAAGGCGTTTGCGGAGCTGTGCATCACGCGGCAGATTATCACGGCCATCAAGACGGCAACGCGCCAGAAACACATTCCGCTGAACTCTTATGTGTCGTTGGACAAGCCCATTTATGACGAGGATTCGGACAGAACGCTCATGGATATCCTGACCGGCGGCCGGGTGTCCGATCCGGAGGAGTTGTACATCAATCAAGAAGAATACGATGACATAGAGGATAAAATGTCACAAATCCTGAGCGAATTGGAACGGCAGGTACTGATGCTCTACCTGGACGGCCGCTCGTATCAGGAAATCGCGGTCGACCTGAATCGACACGTCAAGTCAATCGACAATGCCTTGCAACGCGTCAAACGCAAACTGGAACGTTACCTGGAAGTGCGCGAAGTGACCCTGTAATGTTTGGACCGACACTTCCCGCCCCCCCTTGCGGGAAGTGCGATTCCATGTGGTAGTTATTCGACAGGAACCCCCAAAATCCTCTTGACTGTGTAAAAAAATTGTAAAACCCCGTCGACATGCACGGGGGCTTTTTTTATCCGGGCTTGGCGAAGCCGTTGTGGATGGATGTGGGTTGCCACGCGTCATGAAGGGGAAGCCTTCGCCGAACAAAAAGGGGCCCTCCGGGGTGCTTTGGCCGTTAGAGCAAATCACGGGCAGGGATACAGGTTGCCACCCGTCGGGCGACAACGTTCCCCTGCAGAACGAAGACCTGATCCCGACATGCGGATACCGGTAATCGCAGGGATTGCATCACGAACCATACCCGTAAAAGCGTGCTTTGTCCGCGCCCCTGTTTTCGGTTCGGGTGCAAGTGATCGGATGGAACTGGAAGGTGTGGTGCAGCCGGCGCCGGTTTTGGCTTTCACTTATTTTGTCTATAATGAGAGAAACAAGCAGGACCCGTTTGACACCCGCCAGGCCTTGTGCTAAAGTGGATAGGGTATGTTATATTCCGGTACATTATGGCCGCTTTGGCCGTCGGCATAAGCAAGGAGGTGTGTCACATGCGGGTCATCATCACATTGGCTTGCACCGAGTGCGGGGAACGTAACTACACCACCAGCAAAAACAAGCGGAAACACCCGGATCGTCTTGAGTTCCGGAAACACTGCCCCCGCTGCAACGCTCACAAGGTGCATCGTGAGACAAAATAACGATTGATCGCTTAAACATTTGGGGGGACGCTCATGGGTTTGCTAGGTCGCCTCGGCTCCGGGATTTCCAAGAGCATATCCGGCACCGCCCAGTTTTTCCGGAGCGGGATCGCCGAGCTGAAAAAAGTGCGCTGGCCCAACCGGCAAGAGCTGATCAGCTACACGACGGTCGTCATCGTGACGGTGACGATTCTCACCCTCTTTTTCGCGGCCGTGGACTTTGGGATTGGTCAACTGCTGAAATTGCTCACAAGGTGAGACGGCGTCGACGAAATTACGCCATAAGGGGGGACAGGGTGCGATTCGGCCCTGAATCATGGAGAAGAATTGGTATGTGGTTCACACTTATTCCGGCTACGAAAACAAAGTGAAAACCAACCTGGAGAAACGCGTGCGCTCGATGGATATGGAGGACAAGATTTTCCGTGTCCTCGTTCCGACCGAAGAAGAGATCGAGCATAAGGACGGCAAGAAGAAAACCGTCCAGCGCAAGGTTTTTCCGGGATATGTCCTTGTGGAGATGATCATGACGGACGACTCTTGGTATGTCGTGCGCAACACGCCGGGAGTCACGGGGTTCGTCGGATCATCCGGAGCCGGTTCCAAGCCCACTCCCCTTATGCCGGAAGAAGTGCATGCGATTCTGCGTCAGATGGGGATGGAAGAAGCGCGTCCCAAATTGGACTTTGCCGTCCATGACAATGTGAAAGTGAAGGAAGGTCCGTTCGCGAACTTTGTCGGAACCATCGAAGAGGTGGATGCGAGCCGGGGCAAGCTGAAGGTGCTCGTCAACATGTTCGGGCGTGAAACTCCGGTGGAGCTGGACTTTGCCCAAGTGGAGAAAATTTGAAGCGATCACATCTTCCCCTCGGGTGCCTGTTTGTGTTAAAGTGAATATGTTTTGATCCCCTTCGGGGGTTCGGGGGTCGTCCGTGGATGGGCGAACCTTTTTTCCGTGGGAGGGTGCGACCCGAAAGAACCACATTTTTGTAAGGAGGTTGGTTGGCGTGGCCAAAAAAGTCATCAAAGTGGTCAAGCTGCAAATCCCCGCTGGTAAAGCCAATCCGGCGCCGCCGGTCGGTCCTGCGCTGGGTCAAGCCGGGGTCAATATCATGGGATTTTGCAAAGAGTTCAACGCTCGTACCGCGGACCAAGCGGGGCTGATCATTCCTGTTGAGATCACGGTGTACGAAGACCGTTCGTTCACCTTCATCACCAAAACCCCGCCGGCGGCCGTGTTGCTCAAAAAAGCGGCCGGCATCGAGTCCGGTTCCGGTGAGCCGAACAAAAAGAAAGTGGCCAAAGTGACGCGGGACAAAGTGCGTGAAATCGCCGAGCTGAAAATGCCCGATCTGAATGCGGCTTCGGTGGAAGCGGCGATGCGCATGGTGGAAGGTACCGCCCGCAGCATGGGAATCGAAATCGTAGACTGATCGGATAGAGGATCTGTCGCAGTTGTCGCCGCCACGGGTGATGGCTGCAAGTGGGAGGATTATCCGTTATGACCACGAAAGGAGGAAGCAACCGTGGCTAAGCATGGGAAAAAGTATCTCGAAGCGATCAAGAAAGTGGACCGGGAAAAGCAATACGATCCGACCGAAGCGCTCCAACTGGTAAAAGAGCTGGCTTCGGCCAAATTTGATGAGACGGTGGAAGCGGCGTTCCGTCTGGGGATCGACACCAAACGCGCGGACCAACAAGTACGCGGAGCCGTGGTTCTGCCGCACGGTACCGGAAAAACCAAACGGGTGCTGGTTTTCGCCAAAGGTGAGAAAGCAAAAGAAGCGGAACAGGCCGGTGCCGACTATGTGGGCGATGAAGACCTGATCAACAAAGTGAGCCAAGGCTGGTTCGAATTCGACGTGGTGGTGGCCACCCCGGATATGATGGGTCAGGTCGGGAAATTGGGCCGCATCCTGGGTCCCAAAGGCTTGATGCCCAACCCGAAAACGGGAACCGTCACCTTTGACGTGGCCAAAGCGGTTCAGGAAATCAAAGCCGGTAAAATCGAATACCGGGCCGACAAAGCCGGTAACGTCCATGCACCGATCGGCAAGGTTTCCTTTGATGTCGAAAAACTGGCGGAAAACCTGCAAGCGCTGGCTGAAGCACTGATCAAAGCCAAACCGGCTGCGGCAAAAGGGCAATACATGAAGAGTGTGACCGTTTCTTCCACCATGGGACCGGGCATCTCGATCAACCCGGCACGGTTTATGGGCCGCTGAGAACTTGTTCCGTTCTTGACAATGTCGGACCCATTGGTTATGCTATAAGCGTTTGTTTGGTTGCTTGACAATTGAACACCCGCTTCTACCGTAGACAGCAGGTGCCGCCGGCTTAATATCCTGCCGAGGTAGGGATTCCGATTCGTATTGTATAGAGGATTTTCCCGGCCTTCGTGTGTCTGCGAAGGCTTTTTTGTTTGCAATCCCTGCGAGGAGGTGTGACGATGTCCAAAGCGATCGAAAAGAAGAAACAAGTCGTGGCGGAGATCGTGGAAAAGCTGAAAACCAGCAAAAGCACGATTTTGACGGATTACCGCGGTCTCACCGTCGCTGAAATGACCGAGCTGCGGAAGCAGTTGCGCGAAGCCGGCGTCGAGTTCAAGGTGTTGAAAAACACGTTGACCCGCCGCGCGACCGAAGAAGTGGGTCTGACTGAATTGAACGAATCCCTGACCGGGCCGACCGCCATTGCATTCAGCTATGAAGATGTGGTGGCGCCGGCGAAGATCCTGCACAAGTTCGCCAAAGACCACGAAGCGCTGGAAATCAAGGGCGGCGTGGTGGAAGGCCGCATCGTCAGCCTGGATGAAGTGAAGGCGCTGGCGGAACTGCCGTCCCGGGAAGGACTCCTGTCCATGTTGCTCAGCGTGTTGCAGGCGCCGATGCGGAACTTTGCCCTGGCCGTCAAAGCGGTGGCCGACAAAAACGGGGAAGCGGGCGAAGCGGCGGAAGCCTGATGCACCGAGTTCGTTTGCCGGCGTGATGTGCCGGGACCATTTTCACTTGCGAATTCCATTTGATCTGATACAAGGAGGTTGTTTCGCATGACCAAAGAGCAAATCATTGAAGCGATCAAAGGCATGAGCGTGCTCGAACTGAATGAATTGGTGAAAGCGATCGAGGAAGAATTCGGCGTGACCGCTGCTGCTCCCGTGGCTGTTGCCGCTCCGGGTGCCGCTGCGGATGCTGCTGCCGAAAAAACCGAATTCGACGTCATTCTGGCGGATGCGGGTGCTTCCAAAATCAACGTTATCAAAGTGGTGCGCAGCATTACCGGCCTCGGCCTGAAAGAAGCCAAAGCGTTGGTCGATGGTGCGCCGAACCCGATCAAAGAAGGCGTCTCCAAAGAAGAAGCCGAAAACATCAAATCCCAACTGGAAGAAGCCGGTGCGAAGGTGGAACTCAAGTAACCACCCGCCGGTTGACCCGCCGGCAACTGGGCCGGCGGGTTGTTTTTTCATCGGGAGGAACGTCACATGACCGAACATTACTACAGTTCACAACCGGATACCGCTCACGATGTGCGGGAGATACACGCCCAACTGCGCGGACGGGCATTTCGATTTCTGACGGATGCCGGTGTCTTCTCAAAAAAGGGGGTTGATTTTGGCAGCCGCCTGTTGATCGAGACGGCAGCGTTGCCGGACGCAGGCGTGTTTGCCGACGTCGGATGCGGATACGGACCGATTGGGATCGCGGTGGTCGCGACCGTGCCGGACAGTCGGGCCGTTTTGATGGATGTCAATGCGCGTGCAGTGACGCTGGCACGGAAAAATGCGGAGATCAACGGTGTGGCCGACCGCGTTACGGCTCTCGTCAGTGACGGGTTTGAGGCGGCGGGGGAACGCCGTTTTGACGCCGTGCTGATCAATCCGCCGATTCGTGCGGGCAAACAGGTGGTGTACCGACTGTTTGCGGAAGCGAGGGATCATCTGAAACCGAGCGGAACGTTGTGGGTCGTCATCCGCAAGAAACAGGGGGCGGCTTCCGCGCGCGACGAGTTGAACCGGTTGTTCGCATCGGTGGATGTGGCGAAACAGAAAAAGGGATATTGGATTCTCCGAGCTGAACAGGGAAGAGAGTATTGACACAATATCCTGTCTATGATATCGTTATAAAATGCTAATAAACTAGTCGGGCGTAGTATACCTTTTTTTAGGCGTACGAGGGAATTTTTCCTTCAAGCAGTTTAATGGCGCTAGTAATTGGTTAACATAGGTAAATAGACGCTTAGCAGCTGGAAAAATGAGGTGTCCTCGCCCATTTTCTTTTTTTGCAGTTTGATTCGCGCGTCAATCGACTGGGTACGAGGGGGGAACTTGCTTGGCAGGTAAACTTGTCCAATATGGTCGGCGACAGCGCAGAAGTTATGCGAGGATCAACGAGGTTCTGGAACTGCCCAACCTGATTGAGATTCAGCAACGGTCGTACCAGTGGTTCTTGGAAGAGGGACTGCGCGAAATGTTCCAGGACATCTCGCCGATCGAAGATTTCACCGGAAACTTGGTCTTGGAGTTTATTGACTACAGTCTGGGTGAGCCCAAGTATTCGGTCGAAGAGTGCAAGGAACGGGATGTTACTTATGCTGCTCCGCTTCGCGTGAAAGTGCGTCTCATCAACAAGGAGACGGGCGAAGTGAAGGAGCAGGAAGTGTTCATGGGCGATTTCCCGCTCATGACGGAAACGGGAACGTTCATTATCAACGGGGCCGAACGGGTGATCGTCAGCCAGCTGGTCCGTTCGCCGAGTGTCTACTACAGCACCAAAGTGGATAAAAACGGAAAACCTGCATACACCGCCACAGTGATTCCAAATCGTGGTGCTTGGCTGGAGTACGAAACCGACGCCAAAGACATCCTTTACGTTCGGATCGACCGTACCCGGAAGATCCCTGTGACGGTGCTTTTGCGTGCCCTCGGTTTCAGCACCGACGCCGAGATTTTGGAACTCCTGGGCGATGACGAATATGTACGCAATACGTTGGACAAAGACAACACCGGTTCAACGGAAAAAGCGCTGATCGAAATCTACGAACGCTTGCGTCCGGGTGAACCTCCGACTGCGGACAATGCCAGAAGCCTCTTGTATTCCCGCTTCTTTGACCCCAAACGCTATGATTTGGCGAGCGTGGGTCGCTACAAGATGAACAAGAAGTTGCACATCAAAAATCGCCTCCTCAACCAACGGTTGGCGGAGCCGATCGTCGATCCCGAAACCGGTGAAATCATCGCGGAAGCCGGACAGGTGATCGACCGTCGTGTTCTCAACAAAATTTTGCCGCTTCTGGAGAAAGAAGACGGTCTCGGTTGGGAGGAACACAACGTTCGCGGCGGTGTGCCGGAGGACGGGACGATCCGACTGCAATCGGTCAAGATCTTCTCTCCCGTGGAAGACGGTAAGGTGATCAAGGTCATCTCCAACGGAAACGTCGATTCTTCGGTGAAACATATCACCCCGGCCGATATCGTCGCCTCAATCAACTACTTTATCAACCTGCTCCACGGCGTGGGCAGTACGGACGATATCGACCACCTGGGGAACCGGCGTTTGCGTTCCGTTGGCGAACTGCTGCAAAACCAGTTCCGAATCGGTTTGTCCCGGATGGAACGGGTGGTACGCGAGCGGATGTCGATTCAGGATGCCAATGCCATTACACCGCAGGCCTTGATCAACATCCGTCCTGTGATTGCATCGATCAAGGAATTCTTCGGCAGCAGCCAGTTGTCGCAATTCATGGACCAGACCAACCCGTTGGCTGAACTGACGCACAAACGGCGTCTGTCCGCGCTGGGACCGGGTGGTTTGACGCGGGAGCGTGCCGGTTTCGAAGTGCGGGACGTTCACCACTCGCACTATGGCCGGATGTGTCCGATCGAAACGCCGGAGGGTCCCAACATCGGGCTGATCAACTCGTTGTCTACCTACGCACGGGTGAACGAATACGGGTTTATCGAAACGCCCTACCGCAAAGTGGATCCGGATACGCACGTGGTCACCGACGAGATCGTGTATCTGACGGCCGACGAAGAGGACAATTACTACATTGCACAGGCCAACGCGGAATTGGATGAAGAAGGTCGGTTCGTCAACGATCAGATCGTCGTCCGTTACAAGGATGAAATTTTGACCGTTCCCCGCGAGCGGGTCGATTTCATGGACGTATCGCCCAAACAGGTGGTCTCCGTCGCGACGGCGTGCATTCCGTTCCTGGAGAACGACGACTCCAACCGTGCGCTGATGGGGTCCAACATGCAGCGTCAAGCCGTGCCGCTGTTGAAGCCGGAAGCGCCGTTCATCGGTACGGGAATGGAATACAAAGCCGCCCGCGACTCGGGTGTGATGGTTCTGGCGAAGCGTCCGGGTGTCGTTGAACGGGTCACCGCGGACGAAATCTGGGTCCGTCATGAAGAGGAAGTGGACGGCAAGCTGGTGAAAGGCGACCTGGACAAATACAAGCTGATCAAGTTCCAGCGTTCCAACCAAGGGACCTGCATCAACCAGCGCCCGATCGTCAAGGTGGGCGACCGCGTGCAAAAAGGCGACACGCTGGCCGACGGCCCTTCCACCGAACAAGGGGAACTGGCGTTGGGCCGCAACGTGTTGGTCGCCTTTATGACATGGGAAGGGTACAACTACGAAGACGCCATTTTGCTCAGCGAGAAACTGGTGAAGGAGGACGTCTACACCTCCATTCACATTGAGGAATACGAGTGTGAAGCCCGTGACACCAAACTGGGGCCGGAAGAAATCACCCGCGACATTCCCAACGTCGGGGAAGATGCGCTCAAAAATTTGGATGAGCGCGGCATCATCCGCATCGGGGCGGAAATCAAAGCGGGGGATATCCTTGTCGGAAAAGTAACCCCCAAAGGTGTGACCGAACTGACGGCGGAAGAGCGGCTGCTCCACGCCATCTTCGGGGAAAAGGCCCGTGAGGTGCGGGATACGTCCCTGCGCGTGCCGCACGGCACGGACGGGATCGTTGTTGACGTCAAGGTCTTCACCCGCGAAAACGGCGACGAGTTGCCGCCGGGGGTCAACCAATTGGTGCGCGTCTACATTGCGCAGAAGCGGAAGATTTCCGAAGGGGACAAAATGGCGGGACGTCACGGAAACAAAGGGGTTATCGCCCGCGTTCTGCCGGAGGAAGATATGCCGTTCTTGCCGGACGGCACCCCGGTGGAGGTCGTTTTGAACCCGCTCGGCGTGCCGTCGCGGATGAACATCGGTCAGGTGTTGGAAGTGCACCTGGGAATGGCGGCCAAAGCGATGGGCCTGCACATGGCAACACCGGTATTCGATGGCGCGACGGAGCAGGATGTGTTCGAAACGCTGAAAGAAGCGGGCTTGCCCGAGGACGGGAAAACCATCCTGTATGACGGGCGCACGGGTGAACCGTTTGAAAACCGTGTCACCGTGGGCGTGATGTACATGATCAAGCTGGCCCACATGGTGGACGACAAGATTCACGCGCGTTCGACCGGTCCGTACTCGCTGGTCACGCAACAACCGCTGGGCGGGAAGGCGCAGTTCGGCGGTCAGCGTTTCGGAGAGATGGAGGTGTGGGCGCTCGAAGCTTACGGTGCCGCCTACACGTTGCAGGAGATACTGACGGTCAAATCGGACGACGTGGTTGGCCGCGTCAAAACCTACGAATCGATCGTCAAGGGAGAGAACGTACCGGAGCCCGGTGTGCCTGAATCGTTCAAGGTGTTGATCAAGGAACTGCAAAGTCTCGGCATGGACGTCAAGATCCTGTCGGGAGACGAGCAGGAAATCGAGATTCGGGAGATCGATGAGGAAGATGAGCCAGCGAACGACAGGCTGGGATTCGATCTGGACAGCGGGGAAGACGAGAAGAAGTCTTCGTCGTCGTGAGCGCGCCGAATCCCGTGGGTTTGAGCGGAAAAATCCGGCGTGATATGGGATGATCCTGAGGGAGGAATGCCCTGTGCTCGATGTCAACAACTTTGAATTCATGAAAATCGGCCTGGCCTCTCCGGATAAAATTCGCTCCTGGTCTCGTGGTGAGGTAAAGAAGCCGGAAACGATCAACTACCGGACGCTGAAGCCCGAGAAGGAAGGGTTGTTCTGCGAGAAAATCTTCGGTCCGACCAAGGACTGGGAGTGTCATTGCGGTAAATACAAACGCGTCCGGTACAAAGGTGTCGTCTGTGATCGATGCGGTGTGGAAGTGACGCGGTCCAAAGTGCGGCGTGAGCGGATGGGACATATCGAGCTCGCCGCACCCGTCTCCCACATTTGGTACTTCAAGGGGATTCCCAGCCGCATGGGGTTGGTGCTGGACATGTCGCCCCGCGCATTGGAGGAAGTGATTTATTTCGCCTCCTACGTGGTGGTGGATCCGGGACCGACACCGCTGGAGAAAAAGCAATTGCTTTCCGAAAAGGAGTACCGTGCGTATCGCGAGAAGTACGGCAACGCCTTCACGGCGATGATGGGGGCGGAAGCGATCAAGCGCCTCCTGCAGGAGATCGATTTGGACAAAGAGGTCGAAGCACTGAAGGAAGAAATTCAAACGGCGCAAGGACAACGCCGCAACCGGGCGATCAAGCGGCTGGAAGTGCTGGAGGCGTTCCGCAACTCCGGTAACCGGCCGGAGTGGATGATTCTCGACGTGTTGCCGGTCATTCCGCCGGAATTGCGGCCGATGGTCCAGCTGGACGGCGGACGTTTCGCCACGTCCGATCTGAACGACCTGTACCGCCGCGTGATCAACCGGAACAACCGGCTGAAACGGCTGTTGGATCTGGGTGCGCCGGACATCATCGTGCAAAACGAGAAACGGATGCTCCAAGAGGCCGTTGATGCGCTGATCGACAACGGACGCCGCGGCCGTCCGGTGACCGGCCCGGGTAACCGGCCGCTCAAATCCCTTTCGCACATGCTGAAAGGGAAACAAGGACGGTTCCGTCAAAACCTGCTCGGAAAACGGGTGGACTACTCCGGCCGTTCCGTGATCGTGGTGGGCCCCAATCTGAAAATGTATCAGTGCGGCCTGCCGAAGGAAATGGCGCTGGAGCTGTTCAAACCGTTCGTGATGAAAGAGTTGGTGGCCAAAGGGCTGGCTCACAACATCAAAAGCGCGAAACGAAAAGTGGAGCGCGTTCATCCGGAAGTGTGGGACGTTCTGGAGGAAGTGATCAAGGAGCATCCCGTCCTGTTGAACCGGGCGCCGACGTTGCACCGGTTGGGAATTCAGGCGTTTGAGCCGGTCTTGGTCGAAGGGCGCGCCATCAAACTGCATCCGCTCGTCTGTACGGCGTACAACGCTGACTTCGACGGGGACCAGATGGCCGTACACGTACCTCTGTCCGCGGAAGCGCAAGCGGAGGCGCGCATCCTGATGCTGGCGGCGCAGAACATCCTGAACCCCAAAGACGGAAAACCGGTTGTCACGCCGTCGCAGGATATGGTGTTGGGGTCGTATTACCTTACGCTCGAAAAAGAAGGCGAAAAGGGCGAAGGCCGCGTCTTCGCCACGCCGGGTGAAGCGATCAATGCCTATCAACAAGGGTATGTCACCCTGCATTCGCGGATCGCGATTCCGGCGCGAAGCCTGAACAAAACGTCCTTCACGGAAAAACAACAAAACGCCTTGTTGGTGACGACGGTAGGGAAGATCATTTTCAACGAGATTTTCCCGAAAGAGTTCCCGTACATCAACGAACCGACCAAAGAAAACCTGAATGGGACGCCGGATCGGTACTTCATCTTCGAAAAAGGCGTCAACATTCCGGAGTTCATCCGGCAACTCCCGGACCCGGGTGCGGTGAAGAAAGGGTACCTCGGCACGCTCATCGCCGAGTGCTTCCGCCGGTTCGGCACGACGCAAACCGCGATCATCCTGGACAACATCAAGGAACTCGGATTCAACTATTCGACCAAGGCCGGGATCACGATGGCGGTGTCCGACGTGGTGGTGCCGGAAGAGAAGCAGGATATCCTGAAAGAAGCGGAAGAAAAGGTACAGGCCGTGCTGAAGCAGTACCGCCGCGGTTTGATTACGGATGAAGAGCGCTATAACCGGGTCATTTCGATCTGGAGCCAAGCCAAGGACGACATTACGAAGATCCTGATGAAGAAGCTTGGTAAATTCAACCCGATCTACATGATGGCCAACTCGGGTGCGCGGGGGAACGTCTCCCAGATTACCCAGCTCGCCGGGATGCGGGGGCTGATGGCCAACCCGTCGGGCCGGATCATCGAGTTGCCCATCAAATCCAACTTCCGCGAAGGCTTGACCGTGTTGGAGTACTTCATCTCCACCCACGGAGCGCGGAAAGGATTGGCGGATACGGCGCTTCGGACCGCGGACTCGGGATACCTCACCCGCCGTTTGGTCGACGTGGCGCAGGACGTCATCGTTCGCGAAGAGGACTGCGGTACGGACAAAGGCCTGACCGTGCGCACGATTCAGGAAGGCAACGAAGTGATCGAGGAGCTGTACGACCGGATCGTCGGCCGGTTGGCGTTCAAAACGATCCGTCATCCGGAAACGGGCGAAGTGATCGTCGAGCGCAACCAGATGATCGACGAAGTGATCGCCAACAAGATCGTCGAGGCCGGTATCAAGGAAGTGGAAATCCGCTCGGTACTCACCTGCCGCACCAACCATGGTGTCTGCAAACGTTGTTACGGTCGCAACCTGGCACTGGGCACGCAGGTGGAGATCGGCGAAGCGGTCGGGATCATCGCGGCCCAGTCGATCGGGGAACCGGGTACCCAGTTGACGATGCGGACTTTCCACACCGGCGGTGTGGCCGGCGACGACATCACCCAAGGTTTGCCGCGGATTCAAGAGCTGTTTGAAGCGCGCAATCCGAAAGGGCAAGCCGTCATTACCGAAATCGACGGGGAAGTCGTGGACATCCGCGAGGTGAAGGATCGCCGCGAAATCGAGATCAAAGGCGACGTGGAGACCAAAGTGTATCAAGTGCCGTACGGTTCCCGTGTCTCCGTGGCCGTTGGCGATACCGTGCAGGCGGGCGACGTGCTGACGGAAGGCTCCGTTGATCCGAAAGATCTGCTCCGGATTCGCGGTGTGCGGGGCGTGCAGGAATACCTGCTGTCCGAGGTGCAAAAGGTATACCGGATGCAGGGCGTGGAGATCAACGACAAGCACGTGGAAGTGATGATCCGGCAGATGTTGCGCAAGGTGCGCATCACCGATGCCGGTGACACCGACCTTTTGCCGGGTTCGTACGTGGATCTGCACGAATACGAAGAAGCCAACAAAAAAGCCTTGTTGAACGGCGGTGAACCTGCTGTTGCGCGGCCGGTTCTCTTGGGAATCACGAAAGCGTCGCTGGAAACCGAATCGTTCCTGTCGGCGGCTTCGTTCCAGGAGACGACCCGCGTGTTGACGGACGCGGCCATCAAGGGCAAAGTGGACCGTTTGCTCGGTCTGAAGGAGAACGTGATCATCGGGAAGCTGATCCCGGCGGGTACCGGTATGGCCCGTTATCGTTCCTTGAAATTGAACATCAAAGGTCAGGGCGCCGAAGAAGGCGCAGGGTCGAAGGAAGCCGTCACGGTTGACTGAGTGATGCCGGGGATGCGTTGGCAGGATCACCTCCATCCCCGGGAGCGGACCTTTCGCTTGTGGAGATGGGGGCAAGAAGGCGAGGTTGGCGGAAACAGTGAGAGGGCGAGAAGCCCTCTCTCACCTGAGCCGCTCTGGGGCGTGTCTGGTACATGGATCAGGATGCAACGTTTCCCGGAAGAGCGATTCGCCAAGCCCGGTCGAGGGAATCGGAAAACACCGCAGTCGATTCGCGGGAATTTCCTCTGAGCGGCGCTCTCAAAGCGGTGGAGGAAGGCGGCTGTTCGTGGAACTTGCTGAATCGGTCCCCGGACACGCCCGGGTGGACTCGGGCGCCCCATGTGGGAAAATCGCCCGCCCCATACCTTATTGACATCCTCTGATCAAGGTGGTAATATATCTCCGTGTGCTTGGTAAATTTCACTTTGGAGGGCTTTCTAGTGCTTTATGAAAAAGTGAAACAAGCGACCAACATGGTGATCGGTACCAAGCAGACCAAAAAAGCGATCGAGCAAGGAAAGGCACAAGAGGTGATCGTGGCGAAGGATGCCGACGACAAGGTGACGGCACCCATCATCTCGATGTGCCGCGATCGGGGTATCGCCGTTGCTCATGTCGATTCCATGCGTGAACTCGGAAAAGCATGCGGAATCGAAGTTGGCGCAGCCGCGGTTGCGATCCTGAAGTAAATAAGGAACGACAAGATAGATGACCGCGTACCGGCAATGGCACGGAACGCGGTCCAATCATGCATGTAAAAGTCGTTCGTATTCCTTGCTTTTTAATGAGCCGCCCGGCTCTGTGGTCTTGCGAAACACCGAATCAAGAGGAGGTGGACCAGGATGCCCACGATTAACCAACTGGTACGGAAAGGTCGGAAGCAGAAAAAAACCAAATCCAAATCTCCGGCGCTGCAATACGGCTACAACAGCTTCCGCAAAGAGTTGATCAAGCAAAGCTCTCCGCAAAAACGGGGCGTTTGCACCCGTGTGGGAACCATGACCCCGAAAAAGCCGAACTCGGCGCTGCGGAAATACGCCCGTGTGCGCTTGACCAACGGCATTGAAGTGACCGCCTACATTCCGGGAATCGGTCATAACCTGCAAGAGCACTCCGTCGTGTTGGTGCGCGGCGGACGGGTGAAAGACCTGCCGGGTGTGCGCTACCACATCGTGCGCGGCGCGTTGGATACGGCCGGCGTGCAGAACCGGATGCAGGGCCGCTCCAAATACGGAGCCAAACGGCCGAAGAAGTAACGGTTACAGATACATGATGCGAAGGAGGGATCAGCATGCCTCGTAAGGGACCAGTGCCTCGCCGTGATGCCCTCCCGGATCCGATTTACAACAGCAAACTGGTGACGCGCTTGATCAACCGGCTGATGTATGACGGGAAAAAGGGGAAGGCACAAAAAATCCTGTACGAAGCGTTTGATATCATTCGCGAGCGTACAGGCAAAGATCCGATGGAAGTGTTTGAACAAGCCCTGAAAAACGTGATGCCGGTCTTGGAAGTGAAAGCCCGCCGGGTTGGGGGCGCCAACTACCAAGTGCCGGTGGAAGTGAAACCGGAACGGCGCACGAGTCTGGGGCTGCGTTGGTTGGTCAGCTACGCCCGCCTGCGTGGCGAAAAAACGATGCAGGAGCGTCTGGCCAATGAAATCATGGACGCGGCGAATAACACCGGCGCGGCTGTGAAGAAGAAAGAAGACACGCACCGGATGGCGGAAGCCAACCGTGCTTTTGCTCACTACCGCTGGTAAGCGGACTGCTTGAACACGAAAGGAGACATTTCCGATGGCACGTGAGTTCTCCTTGGAGAAAACGCGGAATATCGGGATCATGGCTCACATCGACGCCGGTAAAACCACGACCACTGAGCGGATCTTGTTCTACACCGGCCGCGTGCACAAAATCGGGGAAGTGCACGAAGGCGCGGCCACCATGGACTGGATGGAGCAAGAACAGGAACGCGGGATCACCATTACCTCCGCGGCGACGACCTGCCAGTGGAAAGGCCACCGGATCAACATCATCGACACTCCGGGTCACGTGGATTTTACGGTCGAAGTGGAGCGATCCCTGCGCGTATTGGACGGAGCGGTTGGGGTGTTCTGCGCCAAGGGTGGCGTAGAGCCGCAATCGGAAACTGTATGGCGTCAAGCTGACAAATATGGCGTACCGCGGATCGCGTACGTGAACAAAATGGACATCGTCGGCGCCGATTTCTACGGTGCGGTGGAGCAAATGCGGGATCGCCTGCAAGCCAACGCCGTACCGATTCAATTGCCGATCGGTGCTGAAGACACCTTCGAAGGAATCATCGACCTCGTCAAAAACTGCGCGTACTTTTACCTGGATGATCTGGGCACACAGACGGAAGCGCGGGAGATTCCGGACGAGTACAAGGAGAAAGCGGAAGAATACCGCACTGCTCTCTTGGAAGCCGTCGCGGAGATTGACGAGGAACTGATGATGAAATACCTCGAAGGGGAAGAAATCACCGAAGAGGAAATCGTGGCCGCTTTGCGGAAAGGTACCTGTGAAGTGAAAATCACTCCGGTACTGTGCGGTTCCTCGTACAAAAACAAAGGAGTGCAAATGCTCCTGGATGCCGTCGTCGCATATCTGCCGTCTCCGGTGGACGTGCCGGATATTCGCGGCGAACTGCCGGACGGAACGGAAGCGACCCGGAAATCGGGCGACAACGAACCGTTCGCTGCACTGGCGTTCAAAATCATGTCTGATCCTTACGTCGGAAAACTCACCTTCTTCCGGGTGTATTCGGGTACGCTCAACTCCGGTTCCTACGTGCTGAACTCCACCAAAGGCAAGCGTGAGCGGATCGGTCGGATTCTGCAAATGCACGCCAACCACCGTGAAGAGATCAGCACCGTATATGCCGGAGACATCGCGGCCGCGGTCGGTCTGAAAGACACGACGACCGGGGACACCTTGTGCGATGAGAAACACCCGATTATCCTGGAATCCATGGTCTTCCCGGAACCGGTGATCTCGATCGCCATCGAGCCGCAATCCAAGGCGGACCAAGACAAGATGGCGATGGCGCTGGCCAAACTGGCCGAGGAAGATCCGACGTTCCGTACCCATACGGATGAAGAGACGGGACAAACCATTATCTCCGGTATGGGCGAGCTGCACCTCGACATCATCGTGGACCGTCTGCGCCGCGAATTCAAAGTGGAAGCCAAAGTGGGCAAACCGCAAGTGGCTTACAAAGAAACCTTCCGCAAATCGGCCAAAGTGGAAGGGAAATTCATCCGGCAAACGGGTGGACGCGGTCAATACGGTCACGTCTGGATCGAATTCGAGCCGCTGCCGGAAGGCTCCGGTTTCGTATTC
Organism: Polycladomyces zharkentensis; assembly: GCF_016938855.1. Lineage (NCBI taxonomy): Bacteria > Bacillati > Bacillota > Bacilli > Caryophanales > Thermoactinomycetaceae > Polycladomyces > Polycladomyces zharkentensis. Next base: position 79,859 of record NZ_JAFHAP010000007.1, read on the forward strand.
GAAAACAAAATCGTCGGCGGTGTGGTGCCGAAAGAATATATCCCGGCCGTACAGGCGGGGATCGAGGAAGCCATGCAAAACGGCGTGTTGGCCGGATATCCGATGGTGGACATCAAGGCGACCATCTTCGATGGTTCGTACCACGATGTCGACTCGTCGGAAATGGCCTTCAAGATCGCCGGCTCTCTTGCTCTGAAAGCGGCCAAGGACAAATGTGACCCGGTTCTCCTGGAGCCGATCATGAAAGTGGAAGTGGTCGTTCCGGAGGAATACATGGGTGACATCATGGGTGACATCAACTCCCGCCGCGGTCGCGTCGAGGGCATGGAAGCGCGCGGTGGCGCGCAAGTGATCCGCGGTATGGTGCCGCTGGCCGAAATGTTCGGTTATGCGACCAGCCTGCGGTCCAAAACGCAAGGGCGCGGTACCTTCACGATGCAATTCGACCACTATGAAGAAGTGCCGAAAAACATCGCGGAAGAGATTATCGCGAACAACGCGGGTAAATAATCAATCGGTTGTTGACAACCGTTCATCACAGGGCGGAAGCCGTCTCCCGGACGAGCGGTTCATCCGCCGGCCCTTCCGGCGGAGCTTCGGGCGGGGGACGGTGATTCGCGGAACATTGTCGGCGATTTCACATGCCTGCGGCGTATCATCATGAAAGTCAGTGGCGGAACCGTTATGAATGATTTCGCCTCGACTTTCTCACATACATCCAAAAACCATTTGGCAAATTTAAAGGAGGATCACGTAAAATGGCCAAAGCCAAATTCGAGCGTACGAAACCGCACGTCAACATTGGTACGATCGGTCACGTTGACCACGGTAAAACCACGTTGACCGCCGCCATCACCACCGTTTTGGCAAAAACCGGTGGCGCTGTGGCGACCGCTTACGACCAAATCGACAAAGCTCCGGAAGAAAAAGAACGGGGCATCACGATCTCCACGGCTCACGTGGAATATGAAACCGAAAACCGTCACTATGCGCACGTGGACTGCCCGGGTCACGCCGACTACGTGAAAAACATGATCACCGGTGCGGCCCAAATGGACGGTGCCATCCTCGTGGTGTCCGCTGCGGACGGTCCGATGCCGCAAACCCGGGAGCACATCCTGCTGTCCCGTCAGGTTGGCGTTCCGTACATCGTTGTGTTCCTGAACAAAGTGGACATGGTGGACGACGAAGAGCTGCTTGAACTGGTGGAAATGGAAGTGCGCGACCTGTTGTCCGAGTACGAGTTCCCGGGCGACGAAATCCCGGTTGTGAAAGGTTCCGCTCTGAAAGCCCTGGAAAACCCGGACAGCGAGTGGGCCGATGCCATCCTGGAACTGATGAAAGCCGTGGACGAGTACATCCCGACTCCGGAACGCGACAAAGACAAACCGTTCCTGATGCCGGTCGAGGACGTGTTCTCCATCACCGGTCGTGGTACGGTGGCCACCGGTCGTGTGGAACGCGGTACCATTAAAGTCGGCGACGAAGTGGAAATCGTGGGTCTGGCCGATGAAACCAAGAAAACGGTTGTTACCGGCGTGGAAATGTTCCGCAAGCTGCTCGATGTGGCTGAAGCCGGGGACAACATCGGTGCCCTGCTGCGCGGTGTCGACCGGAAAGAAGTCGAACGCGGTCAAGTGTTGGCCAAACCGGGCAGCGTGAACCCGCACACCAAATTCGAAGCGCAAGTTTACATTCTGACCAAAGAAGAGGGCGGCCGTCACACCCCGTTCTTCAACGGTTATCGTCCGCAGTTCTACTTCCGGACCACGGACGTGACCGGCGTCATCAAACTGCCGGAAGGCACCGAAATGGTGATGCCTGGTGACAACGTCAAAATGGAAGTGGAACTGATCGCACCGATCGCGATCGAAGAAGGTACCCGTTTCGCGATCCGCGAAGGTGGACGCACCGTGGGTGCCGGTGCCGTGTCCAAAATCCTCGGCTAATCAGAGCGGGGATAGAAAAACCCTCCGGGAACTTTTCCGGAGGGTTTTTGTTTCTTTATGAGCGGAAAGCCGCTGTGGATCTGAACCGGAACATGATCGATCATTCTGGATGCCAATACGGAAATCGGTGCCCGCGAACTTTGTCCTCAACCTGGATTCATTCAGGGTCTTTCATTCCGGCAAACACACGTTATTCGTGTCCTTGTGATTTTTGTTCGAAGCGGTGTAAAATGTTGGACCGAAGGGAAGTCGGGAACGATGCAACACCATCAAATGCTGCCAGTTTCGGATGCACCCCCACGGTTGAGCCGTGGTCTTTCACACCCGACTTAACAGGCCGCCTGCGCGCGCTTTACGCCCAGTAATTCCGGATAACGCTCGCCCCCATGGTTTGCCGATGGCGTGGACGGTCATTCCCAAGTCTAAACAAGGTGACTTTTTCCGGAAGTGATTCTTCCCCGACAAACGGGAAAATCACAGCCGCTGACCGCGCGAAAGAGAAGAATCGGGAAAAACTCACACTTTTCCTTGCATCGGTCTGGTGAATTCATTATAATAGGGAATGTTGGTCGTGGACAGCGATGATGCGGAAGGTTGCCGACACACCCGGCCCCTTTGCCATGGCCGGGGCGGGAAATTTTCGCGGAGAAGTCCATTTGCAAAATGGGCGAAAAGGAGGGGTATCCATGGCAAAACAAAAGATTCGCATCCGGCTCAAAGCGTACGACCACCGCATTCTGGATCAATCGGCGGAGAAAATCGTCGATACGGCGAAACGGACGGGTGCCGGTGTATCCGGTCCGATTCCGCTGCCGACGGAGCGTTCCGTCTACACGATTCTGCGGGCGGTGCACAAGTACAAAGACTCGCGCGAGCAATTTGAGATGCGCACGCATAAACGGTTGATCGACATCGTCAACCCCACCCCGCAAACGGTGGATGCTTTGATGCGTTTGGATCTGCCGTCGGGCGTGGATATCGAAATCAAATTGTGATACAGCATCAGAGAGGAAACACGGTGGTAGGAGGTGTGCGACGTGAAAGGGATTCTCGGCAAAAAACTGGGGATGACTCAGGTGTTCACTGCCGATGGTACCGTGGTGCCCGTTACGGTGATCCAAGCCGGTCCGTGCGTGGTTCTGCAAAAGAAAGAAGAGGCCACCGACGGATACGAAGCCATTCAATTGGGCTTTGAAGACAAAAAAGAGCATCGGGCCAACAAGCCGGAAATCGGCCATGCGAAAAAAGCAAACACGACGCCGAAAAAATTTGTGCGCGAAATCCGCGGCATGAATCCGGCCGAATACGAATTGGGCCAAGAAATCAAAGTGGATTTGTTCAATGAAGGGGAAATCGTGGACGTCACCGGCACGTCGAAAGGGAAAGGATTTGCCGGTGCCATCAAGCGGCACAACCAAGCTCGCGGTCCGATGAGCCACGGTTCCCGTTATCATCGGGGTCCCGGTTCCTTGGGTCCGATCGCGCCGAACCGCGTGTTCAAGGGGCAAACGCTCCCGGGACGCATGGGCGGCGAACGCGTGACGATTCAAAACCTGGAAATCGTGAAAGTGGACGCGGACAACAACCTGCTGTTGGTCAAAGGGTCCATTCCGGGTCCGCGAAACAGCTACGTGATCGTGAAATCCGCGGTAAAAAGCCGGTAATGAATGTCAGAGAAGGAGGGAGACGACATGCCCAAGGTAGCAGTATACGACATGAACGGCAGCCAGGTGGGGGAAATCGAACTGTCCGAAGCGATTTTCGGCATCGAGCCCAACAAGGCCGTTCTGCATGATGCCGTTGTAATGCAACAGGCATCTCTGCGCCGGGGAACCCACGCGGTGAAAAACCGTGCAGCCGTACGCGGCGGCGGGCGGAAACCCTGGCGGCAAAAAGGTACCGGGCGCGCGCGTCACGGAAGCATTCGTTCGCCTCTGTGGGTGGGCGGTGGCGTGGTGTTCGGACCGACTCCGCGCAGCTACGCTTACAAATTGCCGAAGAAAGTGCGTCGTCTGGCCATCAAATCTGCATTGTCCGCAAAAGTGAAGGACAACGAGTTGATCGTGCTGGACGATCTGAAAATGGAACAACCGAAAACGCGTGAAATGGTACGCGTGCTCAACAACCTGAACGCTGACCGCAAAGCGCTGGTCGTAAGCGGTGCGTTCGATGAGAACGTGGCCTTGTCCGCGCGCAACATTCCCGGCGTGAAGTTCATCCAAGCTGATGGCATCAACGTGCTGGATGTGCTGAGCCACGACAAGCTCATCATGACTCGGGACGCGGTTGCCCGGGTGGAGGAGGTGTTCAGCCGGTGAAAGACCCGCGCGACATCATCCGTCGTCCGATCATCACGGAAAAATCGACCGAGATGAACGAAGAGCGGAAATACGTTTTTGAAGTGGATCTGCGTGCCAACAAAACGGAGATCAAACAAGCCGTCGAAAAAATCTTCGGCGTGAAAGTGGAAAAAGTGAACACGATGCGTGTTCGCGGCAAGAAAAAACGCTATGGTCGTTTTACCGGCCGCACGCCTGAACGCAAAAAAGCGATCGTGAAACTGACGGCTGACAGCAAGCCCATCGAACTGTTCGAAGTGTAAGCCCAGGGAAAAGGAGGGAATGAGGCATGGGCATCAAACGTTTTAAACCGACTTCTCCGGGTCGTCGTCAAATGACGGTGTCCACCTTTGAGGAGATTACGACGGATAAACCGGAAAAATCGCTTGTTGTTACTTTGCCCAAAAAGTCCGGCCGTAACAACCAGGGGAAAATCACGGTCCGGCACCAAGGCGGCGGTCACAAGCGGAAATACCGGATCATCGACTTCAAGCGCGACAAAGACGGTATTCCCGGCCGCGTTGCCACAATCGAATACGATCCGAACCGTTCGGCCAACATCGCCCTCATTCATTATGCGGACGGTGAAAAACGGTACATCCTGGCGCCGCACGGCCTGAAAGTGGGTCAGGAGATTATGTCCGGACCCGATGCGGACATCAAAGTGGGGAACGCGCTGCCGCTGGCCAACATTCCGGTTGGTACGGTGATCCACAACATCGAGCTGAAACCGGGACGCGGCGGACAATTGGTTCGTGCCGCCGGTGCGCAAGCGCAATTGATGGGGAAAGAAGGCAAATACGCCATCGTGCGTTTGACCTCCGGCGAAATGCGGATGATCCACATCAACTGCCGCGCGACGATCGGTCAAGTGGGTAACCTGGATCACGAGCTGATCACCATCGGGAAAGCCGGACGTGCTCGTTGGCTCGGCAAACGCCCGACGGTGCGCGGTTCCGTGATGAACCCGAGCGACCACCCGCACGGCGGTGGTGAAGGTAAGGCTCCGATCGGTCGGAAGTCTCCGGTCACCCCGTGGGGGAAACCGACGTTGGGCTACAAAACGCGGAAGAAAAACAAGCCTTCGGACAAATACATCATCCGTCGTCGCAAGAAGTAACGGTTATATGGGTCATAAGCACCTACCGGAAGGGAGGTTGGATGCATGGGTCGCAGCCTGAAAAAAGGGCCCTTTGCGGATGAGCATCTGTTGAAAAAAGTGCGGGAGCTGAACGAAAAGAACGAGAAGCGCGTGATCAAAACCTGGTCCCGTCGTTCCACCATTTTCCCGGAATTCGTCGGACACACGATCGCCGTGCACGACGGACGCAAACACGTGCCGGTGTACATCACGGAAGACATGGTGGGGCACAAACTGGGTGAGTTCGTGCCGACCCGCACCTTCCGCGGTCATGCGGGAGACGACAAGAAAACGAAGAAGCGGTAAGGAAGGCGCTAGGTCAGCGAGAGAGGAGGTCGTCACATGCAAGCGAAAGCCGTCGCTCGTTACGTACGGATTGCACCTCGCAAAGCGCGTTTGGTAATCGACTTGATCCGCGGCAAATCGGTGGAGGAAGCGTTGGCGATCCTGCGTTTCACCCCGCGCGCCGCTTCTCCGATCATTGAGAAAGTGCTCAAGTCCGCCATCGCGAACGCTGAGCACAATCACAACATGGACGTACGGCGGTTGGTCGTGGAAAAAGCGTACGTGGACGAAGGGCCCACGATGAAACGGTACCGTCCGCGCGCGATGGGACGCGCCAGCCGGATCAACAAACGGACCAGCCACATCACGGTCGTCGTATCTGAGAAATAAGGAGGGATGAAACGGTGGGTCAAAAGGTAAGCCCGGTAGGTTTGCGGGTTGGCATCATCCGTGACTGGGAATCCAAATGGTTTGCCGGGAAAGATTATGCCGACCTGTTGCACGAGGATATCAAGATTCGGGAGTTCATTCGCAAACGGATGAAAGATGCTGCAATCTCGAGCATCGAGATTGAGCGGGCAGCCAACCGCGTCAACATCACCATCCACACCGCGAAACCGGGGATGGTGATCGGGAAGGGCGGTTCGGAAGTCGAGGCATTGCGCCAAGCGCTGAACAAATTGACCGGAAAGAAAGTGCACATCAACATCAGCGAAATCAAAAATCCGGAACTGGACGCCTATTTGGTGGCGGAAAACATCGCGCAACAACTGGAGCGTCGTATTTCCTTCCGCCGTGCGATGAAACAGGCGATCCAACGTACCTTGCGCGCCGGAGCGAAAGGGATTCGCACTCAAGTGAGCGGTCGTCTGGGCGGTGCGGACATCGCGCGAACGGAAGGCTACAGCGAAGGTACGGTACCGCTTCACACCTTGCGTGCGGATATCGACTACGGTTTTGCCGAAGCGCACACGACCTACGGACGGATTGGCGTGAAAGTGTGGATTTATCGCGGTGAAGTGCTTCCCAAGAAGAAAAAAGGAGACGCGGAAGGGGGCGAATAAACGATGCTGATGCCGAAACGCACCAAGTACCGCAAAGAGCATCGCGGCCGGATGAAAGGCCGGGCCAAAGGCGGTACCGAAGTGGCATTTGGTGAATACGGTCTGCAAGCGTTGGAGCCGTCTTGGATCACCAACCGGCAAATCGAGGCAGCCCGTGTCGCCATGACCCGTTACATCAAACGGGGCGGAAAAGTCTGGATCAAAATCTTCCCGGACAAACCGGTAACCCAAAAACCGCTCGAGGTGCGGATGGGTAGCGGTAAAGGTTCGCCCGAAAAATGGGTGGCCGTCGTGAAACCGGGCAAGATCTTGTTCGAATTGGCAGGTGTGCCGGAAGAAGTCGCACGTGAAGCGATGCGGCTGGCTGCTCACAAACTGCCGATCAAAACGAAATTCGTAAAACGGAATGAAGCGGGTGGTAGCGAATGAAAGCGAAAGAGCTGATGGACATGACCACCGCGGAAATCGAACAAAAACTGCGTGAGCTCAAGGAAGAACTGTTTAACCTCCGGTTCCAAAAAGCGACCGGGCAATTGGAAAACCCGGCCCGGATCCGTCAGGTTCGCAAGGACATCGCCCGCGCCAAAACCGTTTTGCGGGAGCGCGAACTGGGGATCGAAAGGAGGAAACAGGCATGACCGAGCGCAATCGTCGGAAAGTACGCATCGGCAAAGTGGTCAGCGATAAGATGGACAAGACGATTGTCGTGGCGGTGGAGACCTACAAACGGGACCCGCTGTACGGCAAGCGCGTGAAATACACCAAAAAGTTCAAAGCCCATGACGAGCAAAACCAAGCCAAAGTGGGCGACATCGTGAAAATCATGGAAACGCGGCCGCTCTCCAAGGAGAAGCGTTGGCGTTTGGTTGAGATCGTCGAAGAAGCCGTGATCATCTGACGCTCGGGAAGCGAAGGGAAGGAGGGAAACCGATGATTCAACCGCAAAGCCGCCTGCGCGTAGCTGACAACTCCGGAGCCAAAGAACTGATGTGCATCAAAGTGCTGGGCGGATCGAAACGGAAATCCGCTGGGATCGGTGACATCATCGTAGCTTCCGTGAAACAGGCAACACCCGGTGGCGTTGTCAAGAAAGGGGACGTCGTGAAAGCTGTTGTGGTGCGTACGGTACGTCCGACTCGCCGCAGCGACGGTTCTTACATCCGTTTTGACGAAAACGCCGCCGTGGTCATCAGGGAAGACAAAAGCCCGCGCGGTACCCGGATTTTCGGACCGGTGGCCCGGGAATTGCGCGAAAAAGACTTCATGAAAATCATCTCGCTGGCGCCGGAAGTACTCTGACGGCGTGGCGGAACCCAACCAACGCAACGTGAGGAGGTGCCGAGCATGAGCGCCAAGCGCCCGAACAAATTGCACATCAAAGCGGGAGACACCGTGATCGTGATGCGCGGGAAAGAAGCGCCGACGCGGGACAAAAACGGAAACAAAGTCTACACCAAAGGTCGGGTATTGAAAGTGTTTCCGAAAGAGCAACGCGCGTTGGTGGAAGGGGTCAACATGGTGAAAAAACACAGCCGTCCGACCCCGAATAACCCGCAAGGCGGTATCATTGAAAAAGAAGCGCCGATTCACATTTCCAACCTGATGTTGGAAGACCCGAAAACGAAAGAACCGACCCGGATCGGATACAAGTTTGTGGAAGGCAAGGACGGCAAACTGAGAAAAGTGCGCTATGCCAAAAAATCCGGCGAAATTATCGACAAATGACGGACGGATTGAGGAAGGGAGGGACCTCTGTTGGCAACACCCAGGCTCAAACAGAAATATCGTGAAGAGATCACCCCGGCCCTGATGAAGAAGTTCAACTACTCCTCGCCGATGCAGGTGCCGAAAGTGGAAAAAGTGGTGATCAACATGGGTGTGGGTGAAGCGGTGCAAAATCCGAAAGTGCTGGACGGCGCCGTGGAAGACCTCACCTTGATTTCCGGTCAGAAACCGGTGATCACCCGGGCGAAAAAATCGATCGCAGGATTCAAATTGCGGGAAGGGATGCCGATCGGTTGTAAAGTGACGTTGCGTGGCGATCGGATGTATTACTTCCTGGACAAATTGTTCAACGTGGCGCTGCCGCGCGTGCGCGACTTCCGGGGCGTTTCCCCGAAATCCTTCGACGGTCGAGGCAACTACACGCTCGGTTTGAAAGAGCAACTGATTTTCCCGGAAATCGACTATGATAAAGTGGACAAAGTGCGTGGGATGGACGTGATTATCGTCACCACCGCCGAGACGGACGAAGAAGCCCGTGAATTGCTCGCACAATTGGGTATGCCCTTTCGCAAACAATAATGGGAACGTGACTATACGGTAAAGGGGGGGTTCCGTTGGCCAAGAAATCGATGATCGCCAAAGCGAAGCGCAAACCGAAATTCAAAGTGCGCGCCTACACCCGGTGTGAGCGGTGCGGACGGCCGCACGCCGTCATGCGCAAGTTCCGTCTCTGCCGGATTTGCTTCCGTGAATTGGCGTACAAAGGGCAGATTCCCGGCGTGAAAAAAGCCAGCTGGTAATGGAAGTGGAAGGAGGGAAAAAGCATGGTGATGACAGACCCGATTGCTGACATGCTGACACGGATCCGCAACGCGAACTTGGTTCGCCATGAAAGCTTGGAAGTGCCCGCTTCCAAAATCAAGCGCGAGATCTGCGAAATTCTGAAGCGCGAAGGGTTCATCCGCGACGCGGAATACATCGAGGACGGAAAACAAGGGATCATCCGGATCTTCCTGAAGTACGGCAAGAACAACGAACGCGTCATCACCGGGCTGAAGCGGATCAGCAAACCGGGCTTGCGCGTCTACGCGAAGCACAACGAAATTCCGCGGGTGTTGCGCGGTCTCGGCATTGCGATCTTGTCCACCTCGAAAGGGGTCATGACGGACAAAGAAGCGCGTCAAGCCAAGGTGGGCGGCGAAGTTATCTGCTACGTGTGGTAATATCGGCGGAAATGAATGGAGGTGAACACGCATGTCGCGGATCGGCAAGAAACCGATTGACATCCCCAACGGGGTAGAAGTGACGGTCAATGGAAGCCACGTGGTCGTGAAAGGACCCAAAGGCACATTGGAGCGGACGTTCCACCCCGATATGACAATCAAAGTGGAGGACAACCAACTGGTGGTGGAACGGCCGAGCGATGAGCGCCATCATCGCGCGTTGCACGGAACCACCCGCAGCCTTTTGGCCAACATGGTCGAAGGGGTGACGAACGGATTCAGCAAAACCCTGGAACTGGTCGGTGTCGGTTACCGCGCCCAGAAAAAAGGCAACACGGTCGTCATCAACGTCGGTTACTCCCACCCGGTTGAGGTGGAACAACGGGAAGGCATCGAGCTGGAAGTCCCGGCACAGAACCAAATCGTGGTCAAAGGGATCGACAAACAACTCGTGGGTGCCGTGGCGGCCAACATTCGCGCCATTCGCGAACCCGAGCCGTATAAAGGCAAAGGGATCAAATACAGCGATGAACGGATTCGGCGCAAAGAGGGGAAAACCGGTAAGTAATCTTAGGAACGTGAAGGGAGTGAATGCGGCGTGATCACCAAAGTGGACCGCAATCAAAAGCGGAAAAAGCGTCATCTGCGTGTGCGGAAAAAAGTGTTCGGCACGGCTGAGCGTCCGCGTTTGAACGTGTTCCGCTCGTCCAAGAACATCTACGCGCAATTGATCGATGACGTGGCCGGTCACACGGTGGCTTCCGCTTCCACCTTGGATCCGGAATTCAAGGAACTCGGGATCTACGGCGGCAATGTAGAAGCCGCCCGCAAAGTCGGCGAACTGATCGCAAAACGGGCGATTGAAAAAGGATACAAGAAAGTGGTCTTCGACCGCGCGGGTTACCTCTATCACGGACGGGTGAAAGCCCTGGCCGAAGGTGCCCGGGAAGGAGGGCTCGAGTTTTGAGCAAAGGAGGGAAACCGATGAAAAACGAACCGGCTGCGACCGAACTGATTGAAAAAGTGGTCAGCATCAACCGGGTGGCCAAAGTGGTGAAAGGGGGTCGCCGGTTCAGCTTCAGCGCACTGGTCGTTGTCGGTGACGGCAAAGGTATGGTCGGCGCCGGAATCGGCAAGGCTGCTGAAGTGCCGGAAGCGATCCGGAAGGGGATCGAAGACGCGAAGAAGAATATGATCCGTGTCCCGCTGATGGGAACCACGATTCCGCATGAAATCACCGGTAAGTTCGGTGCCGGCCGCGTCCTGTTGATGCCGGCCTCCGAAGGTACGGGTGTGATCGCCGGCGGTCCGGTGCGTGACGTGTTGACCGTGGCCGGTGTAGGCGACATCCTGACGAAATCGATCGGCTCCAACAACCCGATCAACATGGTGCGGGCGACGTTGGAAGGCCTTAAAGGATTGAAACGGCCGGAGGACGTGGCGCGCCTGCGCGGAAAAACCGTCGAGGAACTGTTAGGATAAGGAGGGATGACCGTGGCAAAGAAACTGGCTATCACCCTCAAACGGAGTATGATCGGCCGTCCGGAAAAGCACCGGGTCACCCTTCGCACGTTGGGTCTTCGCAAACGGGAACAAACCGTGATTCACAGTGACAATCCGGCCATTCGCGGGATGGTCAATCAAGTCAAGCACCTGGTGGAAGTAAAGGAAATCGACGAGTAATCGACGAGCACACGACGAAGAGGAGGTGCGAGTGATGAAGCTCCATGAGCTGCAACCTGCTCCGGGTTCCCGGAGACCGAAAAAGCGGGTGGGCCGCGGAATTGCCGCCGGACAGGGCAAAACGGCGGGCCGGGGCACCAAAGGTCAAAAAGCGCGTTCGGGCGGTGGTGTTCGTCCGGGATTTGAGGGGGGACAAAACCCCATTTACCGTCGTTTGCCGAAACGCGGATTTACCAACCCGAACCGGAAAGAGTACGCGGTGGTCAACCTCAGCACGTTGAATCGTTTTGAGGAAGGCACGGTTGTCACGCCGGAGTTGCTGATGGAAACCGGTATCGTGAAGAAATTGCATGACGGCTTGAAAGTGCTGGGCGACGGTGAGCTGAAAGTGAAGCTGACGGTGAAGGCCCACAAATTCTCCCGCACTGCCGTGGAGAAAATCGAAGCCGCCGGTGGAGCGACGGAGGTGCTCTGATGTTTCAGACCCTGGGCAACATTTTCAGAGTGGAAGATCTGCGCCGTCGTATCTTATTTACCTTGTTGATGCTGGTCGTTTTCCGGATCGGCAGCTTCATCCCGGTCCCCAACACCAATCCTGAGGCGCTGCGAGCGTTGGAGCAACACGGTGCGTTCAACTTGCTGAACACCTTTTCCGGTGGTGCGTTGAGTCAATTCTCCATCTTTGCGATGGGCATCATGCCGTACATCACGGCGTCGATCATCGTTCAGCTGTTGACCATGGACGTGATTCCGAAGTTTGCGCAGTGGGCCAAGGAAGGAGAAGTGGGTCGGCGCAAACTGGCGCAAGTCACCCGGTATCTCACCATCGTACTGGCCGTGATCCAGTCCATCGGATTGGCGATCGGGTTTGACCGCGCCGGTACGGCCATGTTGGGTGTTGAGTTCATCCCCGACAAGAGCTTTGCCTCCTATGCGCTGATCTCACTGACGCTTACCGCGGGTACGGCATTTTTGATGTGGCTGGGTGAGCAGATCACGGACAAGGGAATCGGCAACGGCATATCCATCCTGATCTTTGCCGGTATTGTGGCGGGTATTCCCAGCGCAATCGTGCAGATCTACAACCACCAATTCGCCAATGTCGGTGATCAGATCTTCCTTGCGATCGTCAAGATGGTCATCATCGTGGCCGTGTTGGTGCTGATCGTTGCCGGTGTGATCTTCATTCAACAAGGTGTGCGTAAGATACCGGTACAATACGCAAAACGGGTAGTGGGCCGGAAGATGTTCGGGGGTCAATCCACCCACATTCCGATGCGGGTCAACGCGGCAGGCGTGATTCCGGTGATCTTCGCCCTGTCGTTGTTGATGTTTCCGACCACCATCGCTCAGTTCTGGCCGACCAATCCGGTGGCGGTATGGATCAGAACCAATCTGATGTACACCGCACCGTTGGGGATGACTCTGTATGTGCTGTTGATCATCGGGTTCACCTATTTCTACACGTTCGTGCAGATCAATCCGGTGCAGTTGGCGGACCAGATGAAAAAGAACGGCGGCTATATCCCAGGGATCCGACCAGGCAAAAACACATCCGTCTATCTGACCAGGGTCATGAATCGCCTCACCTTGGCCGGGGCACTGTTCCTGGCTGCGGTTTCGATTCTGCCTGTCTTCTTCACATCCGTGGCCAATTTGCCTACGTCGGTGCAGATTGGTGGGACATCGCTCCTGATCGTGATCGGTGTCGCACTGGAAACGATGAAAACGATCGAGAGTCAGTTGATCAAACGGCATTACAAAGGATTCATCAAATAGCACAGGTACCCCGGGCCTGATCGGAACCGGGGACCGTAGTGCACCTAGTGAAAGGCCGAACAAATGTGATGGATTGTTTCCATGCGGAACGCAGGTACTGTGAGTGGAAACCGGGAGGGATGCACCTTGAATATGGTCCTGATGGGACTGCCCGGAGCCGGTAAAGGCACGCAGGCTGAACGGATCGTCGCAGCATTCTCCGTCCCGCACATCTCGACAGGCGATATGTTTCGGCAGGCGGTTAAAGAAGGAACGCCGCTCGGTTTGGAAGCCAAGTCCTATATGGATCAAGGGCAACTGGTGCCGGACCGGGTGACGATCGGTATCGTTCGGGATCGCTTGGGCAAAGATGATTGTGCGGAAGGTTTTCTGTTGGACGGATTTCCTCGAACGGTCCCGCAAGCGGAAGCGTTGGATGAATTGTTGAAGGAAATGGGACGCGGATTGGATCATGTGATCTATATTCGCGTCGGCGAAGAGGAATTGGTCAAACGGCTCACCGGCCGTCGTATCTGCCGCAACTGCGGTGCCACCTATCACGTGGTGTTTGCGCCGCCGCGTCAGGAAGGTGTTTGTGACCGCTGTGGCGGGGAATTGTACCAAAGAGATGATGATCGCGAGGAAACCGTGGCCAAAAGGCTCCAAGTCAACTTGGAGCAAACGAATCACCTGCTGAAGTACTATGAGTCCACGGGGATTCTGCGTACGATTGACGGCGAGCAACCGATCGAACAAGTGACGGCTTCCATCATGACGACGATTAGAGGGTCGAACGCATGATTATCCTGAAGTCGGCGAAGGAACTGGAACGCATGCGGGAAGCCGGGCGGATTGTGTACCTCACCCATCAGGCGATCAGGGAAGCGATTCGTCCTGGAATCACCACTCGGGAACTGGATCGGATAGCCGAACAGGTGATTCGCAAGCACGGCGCCACTCCTTCGTTTAAGGGGTACAACGGATTTCCCGGGAGTGTATGCACCTCGGTCAATGACGAGCTTGTGCACGGGATTCCGGGGGATCGCGTGCTCCGAGAGGGAGACATCATCAGTGTCGACATCGGCGCTTGTTACCAAGGATACCATGGCGACTCGGCTTGGACATACCCGGTTGGCGAGGTTTCTGAAACGGCAGCCCGTCTTCTGAAAGTGACGGAGGAATCCCTGTACAAGGGATTGGAGCAGGCCAAGCCCGGGGCGCGGATCGGTGACATCGCGCACGCGATCCAGTCGCATGTCGAGCAGGCAGGGTTTTCGATCGTCCGGGAATACGTGGGGCATGGCATCGGTCAAAACCTGCATGAGGAACCAAGTGTTCCCAACTTCGGGACGCCGGGGCGCGGTCCTCGGTTAAAACCGGGTATGACCCTGGCCGTTGAACCGATGGTCAACGCCGGGAGCCGTTTTGTGCGCACCCTGGCGGACAATTGGACGGTTGTGACACAGGATGGTTCCTTATGTGCCCATTTTGAACACACCATCGCGATCACGGAAGACGGCCATGAAATATTGACCACAGCTGATAACGGGTGAAGGGTGATGTGGACGTGACTGATGCCGAAAGTCGACCACGTCTTGGCCAGATCGTCCGCGTGCTGCGCGGTCGGGAGGCGGGGACGTATGCGATCATCGTCGGAGTGGAAGAACCGCGTTTTGTCTTGTTGGCAGACGGAGACAAAAGAAAATTCGACCGCCCGAAGAAAAAGAATATCAGGCATATCCAGCCGACCCATCACATCGCACATGAAGTGGCGGATGCGTTGGCTGAGACCGGTCGCGTCACGAACGCGAAGTTACGGTACGCCCTGAACCAATACCTGCTTCACCACGGTGAGGAGCAGAAAGGAGAGTGAGGTCAATGGCCAAAGAAGATGTGATCGAGGTGGAAGGAACCGTTATCGAGCCGTTGCCCAATGCGATGTTTCGAGTGGAACTGGAGAACGGCCACAAAGTGCTGGCGCATGTTTCCGGCAAAATTCGTATGCACTTTATCCGAATCTTGCCCGGTGACAAGGTGACGGTCCAGCTCTCCCCGTACGACTTGACCCGCGGCCGCATTACGTACCGGTACAAGTAAGCGTGATGGCGGTGCCTGGCACAAGCGGGTTCGGTTTCGGGTTGGATCGGACGATTCCATGCAAGGAAACGACACGGGCTGGGCACCACGTGGGAAGACAGGAGGGAAACCGAATGAAAGTGAGACCTTCGGTAAAACCGATTTGTGAAAAATGCAAAGTGATTCGTCGCAAAGGTACCGTGATGGTGATTTGCGAAAACCCGAAGCACAAGCAAAAACAAGGATAAGACTGGAGGTGTGACACATGGCACGGATTGCAGGGGTAGACCTGCCGCGCGAGAAACGGATCGAAATCGCCCTGACCTACATCTACGGCATTGGACGCTCTACGGCGAAAAAAATTCTGGCGGAAACCGGCATCAACCCGGACACCCGGACGCGTGACCTCACCGAAGACGAAGTGTCCAAACTGCGGAGCTACATCGACAAAAACCTGATCGTGGAGGGGGACCTCCGCCGCGAAGTCGCGCTCAACATCAAACGCTTGATTGAGATCGGTTGTTATCGCGGAATCCGTCACCGCCGCGGATTGCCGGTGCGCGGTCAACGGACGAAAACCAACGCCCGGACTCGGAAAGGTCCGCGCCGGACGGTTGCGAACAAGAAGAAATAATGTAAGGAGGGAATACCATGGCCAAGCGGAAAACCACCACTCAGCGCGTGAAACGTCGTGTGCGTAAAAACATTGAATCCGGTGTGGCGCACATCCGTTCGACGTTCAACAACACGATCATTACCATCACCGATCCGCGCGGCAACGCAGTGGCTTGGGCGAGCGCCGGTACGATGGGCTTCAAAGGCTCGCGCAAAAGCACCCCGTTTGCGGCGCAGATGGCTGCCGAATCAGCCGCGAAACAAGCGATGGAACAAGGGATGCGTACAGTGGAAGTATTGGTGAAAGGTCCGGGTGCGGGTCGGGAAGCGGCGATCCGTTCCTTGCAGGCGGCCGGATTGGAAGTCAGCCTGATCAAAGACGTGACGCCGATTCCGCACAACGGATGCCGTCCGCCGAAACGTCGTCGTGTCTGAGCGGATAGAAACCTTCCAGTCTCTGATTTGGTTTACCTTGCCAAAAATGTGTGTATACTGGATAGGACGGGAGGTAGTCTCTTGCCCTCCGGCGAATGAAAGAGGGTGAGAGAATTTGCCTACAGGTGCGATCTCACCCGGAACGTGACGTTCTGAAGGAGGGTTTCTAACCGTATGATTGAAATCGAAAAACCGAAAATCGAAGCCGTGGAAATGAGTGAAGATAACCGGTACGGCAAGTTTGTGGTGGAGCCCCTCGAACGGGGGTACGGCACCACGTTGGGTAACTCCCTCCGCCGCATTTTGCTGTCCTCCCTTCCGGGTGCGGCAGTCACCTCCATCCAGATCGACGGAGTCTTGCATGAGTTCTCTACCATTCCGGGTGTTGTCGAAGATACTACGGAGATCATTCTGAACCTGAAAAAGCTGGCATTGAAGATCCATTCGGACGAAGAAAAAGTGCTGGAGATCGATGTGGAAGGCGGCGGAGAAGTCAAAGCGGGCGACATTCGAGCTGACAGCGATGTCGAGGTGTTGAACCCGGATTTGCACATCGCCACGCTGGCCGATGACGGTCATTTGCGAATCCGGATGACTGCCAACCGTGGACGTGGATATGTTCCGGCGGACCGGAACAAAAAAGAAGATCAACCGATCGGTGTGATTCCGATCGATTCGATTTACACCCCGATCGAGCGGGTGAATTACAAAGTGGAGAATACGCGCGTGGGCCAAGTGACCAACTACGACAAGCTGACGCTGGAAGTGTGGACCAACGGCAGCTTGCGTCCGGATGAAGCGGTCAGCCTGGGCGCCAAGATTCTCACTGAACATCTGATGCTGTTCGTCGGCCTGACGGATGAAGCCAAAGAAGCCGAGATCATGGTAGAGAAAGAAGAAGACAAAAAAGAAAAAGTCATGGAAATGACCATCGAAGAGCTGGATCTGTCCGTCCGGTCTTACAACTGTCTGAAGCGGGCCGGCATCAACACCGTGCAAGAGCTGACGCAAAAAACGGAAGAAGACATGATGAAAGTACGGAACCTGGGGCGCAAGTCCCTGGAGGAAGTGCAGGAGAAACTGGCCGAACTGGGTCTCTCCTTGCGCAAAGAAGAGTAACCGACAACTTGGATCAAGGGGGAGGGATAACCCATGGCATACGCGAAACTGGGTCGTAATTCCGCGGCTCGTAAAGCGTTGTTCCGCGACCTCGTCACCGACCTGATCATCAATGAACGGATTGAAACCAGCGAAGCGAAAGCCAAAGAAGTGCGCTCCATCGTCGAAAAAATGATCACCCTGGCCAAACGCGGCGACTTGCACGCCCGTCGTCAAGCGGCGGCTTTCGTTCGCAAGCATCGTTCCCACACGGTGAAAGACGGGGCGGAAGTGACGCACGAAAAAGTGGACGCGGTGAAAAAGCTCTTTGACGAAATCGCGCCCCGTTATGCGGAACGACAAGGCGGATACACCCGTATCATCAAGATCGGACCGCGCCGCGGCGACGCCGCTCCGATGGTCTATCTGGAACTCGTCAAGTAATCTGGAACCAGCTCGTTGTTTTTGGATGAAAGGGAGAGGGCAGGATCGCTTTGGTCCTGAAATCTGCCCTTTTTTCTTTATGGAGGCATGGTGGCATGCGGCCCTTTATCGAGATGGAAGATGTGGGCTTCTACTATGAACCGGACCCGCCACCGAAAGACCGGTGGGTATTGAAAGAGGTGCGGCTTACCGTCGCCAAAGGGGAATACGTGGCGATTATGGGTCCCAACGGTTCGGGTAAATCGACCCTGGCCCGTCTGATGAACGGCTTGCTTCTGCCCAAGGAAGGCAGAGTGCAGGTCGACGGGTACAGCACCGATGACGAAATGCACCTTTGGCGAATACGGCAGAGAGTGGGTATGGTCTTTCAAAACCCGGACAACCAGTTGGTGGCCACCACGGTGCGGGACGAGATCGCCTTCGGGATGGAAAACCTCGGCGTTCCGCGTGAGGAGATGGTGCGCCGCATACCCGAAGTGTTGGCGCAAGTGGGCTTGGAAGGTATGGAGGAGTGGCCCCCGCACCTATTGTCCGGGGGCCAAAAGCAACGCCTTGCCATCGCTGCCGTACTGGCGATGCGACCAGAGGCTATTGTGTTGGATGAAGCGACGGCAATGCTGGATCCCGCAGGGCGGCAGAGTGTATTGGATATTTTGCATCGGATGCATCGGGAAGGAATGACCATCATCCACATTACACACTCAGCGAAAGAGGCGGCGCACGCCAAACGCCTGCTGATCATGGCGGACGGAGAAGTGAAGATGGACGGCACACCGGAAGAAGTGTTCCAAGATATTGACCGGTTGTCGGCGTGGGGACTCGAAGTTCCGCTGATGGCGGCATTACACCATCGGTTGACTCGGTTCGGGTTTGATTTGCCCGTATCGTGGACGGAGACGGAGAAATGGGTGGAAGCGGTATGCAGATCGATCTCAGGGGAGTCAGTTTCACTTACGGACGGGGAACACAGCAGGAAAAACAAGCCTTGAAACAACTGGATCTCCATGTGCCGGCCGGAACGCTGGCCGCGGTGATCGGTCCGACAGGCTCTGGAAAGTCCACGTTGGTCCAGCTGATCGGCGGTTTGCTCCGACCGGAGACAGGTACCATCCGTGTCGGGGAGACGGAAGTGAACGAACGGAGTCCCTCTCTGTCCTCGTTGCGCCGTCATGTGGGCATTGTCTTTCAATATCCCGAGCATCAATTGTTTGCGGATACGGTGGAAAATGACATCGCCTACGGTCCCCGCAACCGGGGCGTGCCGGAAGAAGAAATCCGCGACCGTGTGAGACGGGCAATGCATTGGGTGGGGCTGCCCGAATCATTGTCGGACCGTTCGCCGTTTCAGCTGAGCGGTGGACAGATGCGCCGGGTCGCGATCGCCGGCGTATTGGCCATGTTCCCGCAAGTCCTGATTTTGGACGAACCGACGGCGGGCCTCGATCCGGCAGGGAGAGAGGCTTTGTTGCAGCAGGTGGATCGATTGCGCCGCGAGCGGCGGATGACCGTACTGCTTGTTTCCCACAGCATGGAAGAGGTGGCCCGTTATGCCGAACACATATTTGTGTTGCATCAGGGCAGATGCGTGTTGCAGGGGCCGCCCGCCGACGTTTTTGCCGATGAAGGCCGATTGCGGGGATGGGGGTTGGACATTCCCGAGATCACCGCATTGATTCACCGGTTGAACCGCAAGCTGGCCCCGCCGCTTCCCCTGGATTGTTTCACGGCAGAGGTGTTGTCGCGGTTATTGGCGAACCGTCGCGGGGAGGGGGCGTCCGATGAACCCGTTCGGTAAGCCGATTATCGGGCAGTACATTCCGGGAGAATCTCCGGTTCACCGGATGGACCCCAGGGCCAAGCTGGTGTTTGTATTCGTTTATCTCACCGCGGTTTTCTGGGTGCGTGTTCCGGCAGCTTACTTGCTGTTTATCCTCGTCAACCTCATCGGCGTATCGTTGTCGGGTGTGTCCTGGCGGCTGCTCTTGCGCGGGATGAAGCCGATTTTGTGGCTGATTGCCGTTACGGCGCTGTTGCACGTTTTCCTGACCAAAGGCGGGGATCTGTGGTGGCAATGGGGACCGATCAGCATCCATGAACAAGGCGTCAAACAGGCGGTTTGGATGTCTGTGCGGTTCCTGCTGCTGATCACGATGGCCACGTTGCTCACGTTGACCACGACGCCCGTGGATTTGACCGAAGGGATGGAGCGGCTGATGAAACCGCTCAAACGGATCGGCGTACCCGTCCATGAACTGGCACTGATGATGTCGATCGCGCTCCGGTTCATCCCGACATTGTGGGAAGAGGCGGAGAAAATCATGCGGGCACAGATGGCCCGCGGTGCCGATTTTGAATCGGGCGGGATGCTGGGACGTGCCAAAAGTTTCATCCCTGTCCTGATTCCCCTCTTTGTCTCCGCGCTCAAGCGGGCGGAAGATCTGGCGATGGCGATGGAAGCGCGGGCATACCGGGGAGGGGAGGGACGCACTCGGTTGCGGGAATTGCGATTTTCGCGGCTGGACTGGGCATTGTGGGCGGTGATGGGCGGACTGATCATCGGCGTATGGGTGTTGGGACGTGTCGGATGAAACCGCAAGGGAGCAACGCTTTCCCGGTGTGAAAATCCAATACCCGGAAAGCACAGGAATGGAATCGCGGGTCATTTCCCTGTGAGCGAAGCGTACTTGCCGCATCCTGCGCCCCGAACCGGCGCGTCATGATCTGCTTCCGCAACGGGTACAGGTGAAGCAACCGGAAAACCATCTGGGGCCATCATGGATCAGACACAATCGAGAGTCCGGCTGAAAGGGGTGTGAACGTGCGCAAGATCAAATTGACGGTCGCTTACGACGGCACCGATTTTCACGGGTTCCAGCGCCAGCCTGGTAAGCGGACGGTGCAGGGCACTTTGGAAGATGCCATCTCGCGTTTGAACGGTACCGAAACCCGTGTGACGGGGGCGGGGCGCACCGACGCCGGCGTTCATGCGTGGGGACAGGTGTGTCACTTTGAAACGGAAAATCCCATGCCCGTCGAACGATGGGTCACCGTGCTCAACCAGTCGCTTCCCAGGGATTTGGCCATCCGTTTGGCCGAGGAGGTGGCACCGACCTTCCATGCGCGCAAAGACGCCTGCTGGAAAACCTATCGGTACGTCATCGACCGTTCCCCGGTACCGGACATATTCACGCGCCGGTATGCCACCCATCTTCCCGTATCATTGGATGTACGGCGGATGCGGTTCGCCGCCGACCAATTGGTGGGAACGCACGACTTCACCTCGTTTTCTTCTGCCAAATCGCCAGTGGAAGATCGGGTTCGTACCATTTACCGTTGCGAGATTCACGAACAAGGCGACAAACTGCTGATCGAGGTGACCGGAAACGGGTTTTTGTACAACATGGTCCGAATCATCGCCGGGACACTGGTGGAAGTGGGGATGGGCAAACGAACCCCGGAATCGATTTCCCGTGCCTTGGCCGTCAAGGATCGTTCCGCTGCGGGCAAAACCATGCCGCCGGAAGGGTTGACGATGGTCGAGGTGGGCTATGAACCGTGGGAGGGAGTCGAATAGGGTGTGTCTGATGAAACCGTAATGGGGCAATGTTTTCCCGGACGGGCGATCGAACAAGCCCGACCGAGCGAAAAACCGGGAAGCGCAGGAATGGAATCGCGGACAAATTTCTCTCAGCGAAGCGCACTTTGCCCGCGTTCAGTATTACGGGTTTGAAGCGGTCATGGCTTGCTTCCTTGTGGGCGCAGGTGGAGCGAGCAGGGAACGTAATGTGGACAGCAAACCAAACACACCCTGGGGCAACCGACTGAGTCTTGATCCGGAAGAAAGGAGTCGCTCATCTTGCAAGATAAGCCGTTTCAGTAAGATCCATAACATCGCTTTCTCTGAATAAAATACGCATCAGTTCCGGATCGCCTAAAAACAACTCATGAACCAGCGCATGGATATCATATCATCCATTTGTAAATCCCACTTCAGCCAATATACTCCACCATGTGTCCGACCTTTGAAAGCGTATGTGTTTCACAAGTGATGCTCATCCGGGAAAAAGGGGTTTCATCAATCCAAATACTCCGGGATGATCAAGGACGCTCCTTGACATTGACCCCGATTTGATATATTATGGTCGTTGGTATTTTCCACTGAATAGCCCCGGTGGAAACAATTCGGCGCGAACGTTTTGGATATATTATCTGCAAACTGTGACGGACGATCAATCGTCTGCAATCGAGGAGGATCATCGATGCGAACCACATATATGGCCAAACCGAATGAGGTGGAGCGGAAATGGTATGTGGTCGACGCGAAGGGGAAACCCCTTGGCCGGGTCGCTTCCCAAGTCGCGGCGATTTTGCGCGGGAAGCACAAACCGCAATTCACCCCTCACGTTGACACCGGCGATTTCGTCATCGTGATCAACGCGAGCGAAGTGGAATTGACCGGTAAAAAAGCGACCAAGAAAATCTACTATCGCCACTCCGGTTACCCCGGTGGATTGAAAGCGACCACTGCCGGCGACATGCGGAACAACCGTCCGGAACGGATGATCGAGCTGGCCGTCAAAGGCATGCTGCCCAAAAACAGCTTGGGACGGAAGCAGTTCAAAAAACTGAAAGTCTATGCAGGACCGGAACATCCCCATCAGGCGCAAAATCCTGAAGTGTGGGAGCTTCGCGGATAATCTAAAGGAGGGAACCGATCGTGGCACAAGTCCAATTTTACGGAACCGGTCGCCGCAAGGAATCGGTCGCCCGCGTTCGGCTGGTTCCCGGTGACGGCCGCATCGTGGTCAACGGCCGCGACTTGGACCAATATTTCGGCTTGGAAACGTTGAAAGCCATCGTACGTCAACCGTTGGTGTTGACCGATACCTTGAACCGTTACGACGTGTTGGTGAACGTGCATGGGGGCGGCTTCACCGGTCAGGCGGGTGCGATTCGTCACGGCATCGCCCGTGCGCTGTTGAAAGTGGATCCGGATCTTCGCCCGACCCTGAAAAAGGCCGGCTTCCTGACGCGTGACCCGCGGATGAAAGAACGGAAGAAATACGGCTTGAAAAAAGCCCGCCGTGCTCCGCAATTCTCCAAACGGTAATCGGCAGGATCACACACCCTCGCCTGTGCAGGCGGGGGTTTTTTGTTGCCTCATACAGGGTGATCAGTCGTTGTGCGCATGAAGGATCGTAAACCGAGGAAACACTAAGCTTGTGCTCCAGGTGCGTCTGGTGCGCAGACCCCAGGAATGGGCGGCCTGTTTCCCACGAGCGATCTTTTAGCAGCGGGAGGAAACGGGTTTAACCGGACAAACGGGAGATATACGCTGGATGATGGTTGACGGTTGGAGATTGGAGATAGGAAACGGAGATGGCCATATGGCGCGCGTCATTCCCATCGAACGGTTGCAGGCGGCCCGGACGGAACGCCTTCGACAGGAAGCATTGGAAGGTTTTCCGTGGGATCGAATGGACCGGTTTATGGACAAAGTCATGATTCCCACGCTGGTGTACTTGCCGGAAGAACGTCAGATTCCGGTTTGCGAAGCATTGTATCGGCTTGCGTATGAAGCATTTTTGCTGGGGATTACAGCGAGTCGGTCCATTTTTTACGACCGGTGTCCCCCTCGCTTTTCCAGCCGCCCCATGGCCTGGGTGGGGATTTACGATGAAGTGTATGAACATCGGGGAAATGAACTGATCCAATCCATTGCAGAAGAGTTCAGCTTGTCTCTCATATTGTCCGACTGGGCGGTCGAATCGGTCTGGATCGCGATGGAAGCCATGGTGCCTGAGTGGTTTTCACTCGGTGTCCATCACGGCTTGTCCCGACGCCTGGAAAAACGATAACATATCCACCCCGCTCGTCCCATATACATGGGGACAGGATCAATCGCGAAAAGGGCGGGATCTTATGCGGGAATCATGGTGGTGGATATTGCTGAGGCGCCAGATCATCGGCAGGCGCTCAGGCAGGTGGTTGGCGCTTGTCGTGTTGTCTTTTGTCGTGGCGATCGGGTTGTACATGTGGACGGACTCGGGTTTCCGTACAGCGTGGAACATGCCGCTGGCGGGAAAGGTGATCGTGTTGGACCCGGGTCACGGCGGTCCTGATGGCGGGGCCGTCAGTGCAGACGGGCTGGTGGAGAAAGATGTGACCTTGCCGATCGTCCTTTATTTGCGGGACTATTTACAGGAAGCGGGTGCCCTTGTCGTATTGACACGGGAAGTTGACCGCGATTTGGCCGATGAAGGCACCAAAGGATTGAGCCGTCGCAAAACGCAGGATTTGTTCGCGCGGGCCAGGTTGATCAAAAGCAGTCGGGCTGACGCGTTGATCAGCATCCATCTCAATGCGATTCCTTCTTCCCGTTGGTCGGGGGCACAGACGTTTTATCATCCCAGCAGGGAGGCCAACAAACGATTGGCCACTTGGATTCAGAAAGAATTAACCCACAAGCTGGGCAATACCACCCGATTACCCAAACAAAACGGCGGGGTTTTCCTGTTGAAAACTTCGCCGGTACCGGCCGCATTGGTCGAGGTCGGTTTTTTGTCCAATCCCCGGGAGGCAGCGATGCTGAGGGATGAAGGATATCAAAAAAAGCTGGCGGCTGCCATCTATTACGGGATTCTCCGGTTCTATTCGGGTGAACGCTTACCGGATGAGGAACGATAGTGTGATATAATGGCATTGAAGACTGGAGACTGCTGACCAAGTGGTTGGGCCACACACGATGTCAGGAGCGGGTGAACCCGTCGAGTTTGGAGCTTGAGAGGCAATCGAAATGCCCGCTGATGTTGTCATCCACCTGAATAAAAACTGAATGAATATTGGGGTGTTGTCATCGATGTTGACCGAAGAGAGAGTGTTGGATGCCCTACGCGATGTGAAAGACCCCGAAATCAACAAGAGCTTGGTTGAGCTCAACATGATTCGCAATATTCGCATCCAGGGGAAAAAAGTGTCACTGGATGTGATTTTGACCATCCAAGGATGTCCGCTCAAGGAAAGAATCCGTGAAGATGTGGTACAGTCCATCCAGGCGTTGGGCGCGGAGGATGTGGACGTACGTTTCGGTTCCATGACCGATGAAGAGCGTTCCTCTCTTTCCGCCCGTTTGCAAGCTGAGCGCAGGGGACCGTCGGCCGCGGGCGGACCGATGCCGGGACAACCGATTTCACCGCTCTTGGCGGAGGATTCTCCGACCCGGTTTATTGCTGTGGCCAGCGGGAAAGGGGGCGTCGGTAAATCGACGGTCACCGTCAACCTCGCTGTCGCCTTGGCTCGTGAAGGAAAAAAAGTGGGGATCATTGATGCCGACATTTACGGGTTCAGTGTTCCGGATATGATGGGGATCGAACAGCGCCCCACTGTGATCGACAAAACGATTTTGCCGGTGGAGCGCTTCGGAGTCAAGGTGATGTCGATGGGCTTCTTCGTACAGGACAATTCGCCCGTCATCTGGCGCGGTCCCATGTTGGGCAAAATGTTGCGCAACTTTTTCACTGAGGTGCACTGGGGTGAACTGGACTACATGCTGTTGGACCTGCCGCCCGGAACCGGGGATGTCGCCTTGGACGTGCACCAATTGATCCCGCAAAGTTCGGAGATCATCGTCACGACGCCCCATGCGACTGCCGCATTCGTTGCCGCCCGCGCAGGAGCGATGGCGTTGCACACCAAGCACGAAATCCTGGGTGTGGTGGAGAACATGTCGTGGTACGCGTGTTCCGAGTGTGGTCACCGGGATTATGTGTTCGGGAAAGGCGGCGGGGAAAAATTGGCGCAGGAACTGCGTACGGAATTGTTGGTGCAGATCCCGTTGGGAGCACCGGACAATGATATGGACGCGCCCGATTTTGCACCTTCCGTTTACCGGCCGGAAACGGAAACAGGGAAACTGTACCGCCAATTGGCACAAAAGGTGATTCGCCTGACGGAAGTAACCACTGCATGACGGAAAAATAATATCGGGAAAGAAATGGACGATCCGGGTACAGAATAATCATGATCAGCGGGCGAGCCTTTGAATGAAAGCGTTTAGGTCGTGTCGGGTGAATCTTTCTCTTTCCGGGTCTTGGCTCGGCCGGGGTTGGTAAGCCGCTCGTCACTACCTGGAAGAACAGAAAAGAACCATACAGTCGTTCAATGACTTGAGGCAAACAGTCTTCACCGGGTTTACCGGTGCTTTTTTTGTGAAGGGAGGATGACGATGGGAGAAGCGCCGCTCATCCAATTACATGATGTAGTCAAAATATACCGGACAACCGAGGGGGAGTGGCGTCCCCTCGACGGAGTGACCGCCTCGATTAATGCCGGTCAGATGATTGCCGTCATGGGGCCTTCCGGCACGGGGAAAAGCACGTTGTTCCGCTTGCTGAACCGTTTGGAGGAGCCGGATCGGGGAAGCATCACCTATCGGGGGAAACCCTTGACCGAGTGGCACCCCGTTCGGCTTCGCCGGGAGGTTCATTATGTGTTTCAAACGCCTGTACTGTTTCCCGGAACGGTGGAAGACAATCTGTCCTATCCCTACAACTTGGCGGGAGAGAGGGTGAACCGGAAGGAATTGGTGCGTTTGTTGGAGCGGGTGGGCTTGCCCGCAGCGTATCTGTCGCGGCGGGTGGAACAGATGTCGGGTGGAGAAAAACAGCGGGTCAACCTGGCGCGGTCTTTGGCATTGGACTCCCCGGTACTGCTGATGGATGAGCCTACTTCCGCACTGGACCCGAAAGGGGCATCAGTGGTGGAACAGGAGATCTGCCGCTTGCACAAGGAAGGAAGAACCATTGTCTGGATCACGCATGATCCGCAACAGGCCGAGCGAATCGCAGAGGAAATCTGGGTTCTGGAAAACGGCCAACTGCGGCGGAAGGAGCGGGTGAAGACGTGACAGCGACGGCAACATTATGGACACTGGCATTTGTATTGGTGGCGATGGGTTTCTCGCTATGGTTGCGGCTGGGTCTGGAACGCGATCTTGTCATCGGGACGATTCGCGCTGCCATTCAGTTGACCGCCGTCGGGTATGTGCTGCATTTCGTTTTCAGCCGACAGAGTGCCTATTGGATGGTGTTGATGTGGACGGTGATGATCGTGGTCGCCGCTCGCAATTCAGCGACCCGCGGCAAGGGAATTCCCCGGATTTTCTTGCGCATTTTCTTTACATTGTCCGTGGTTACCGGGTTCACCCTGCTGATGATGGTCTGGATGAAACTGATACCGGTCAAAGCACAAGTTTTGATTCCCGTCAGCGGGATGGTCATCGGCAACAGTATGGTGGTTTCGTCCCTGTTGCTCAATCGGATGAAAGAACTGTCCGAATCCATGCGCGAGGAAATTCTGGTCGCATTGTCGCTCGGTGCCACACGCCGCCAGGCCAGTGCGCGTCTGTTGAAGCGTTCGATTCGTTCCGGCATGATCCCGATCATCGACTCGTTGAAAACCGTCGGCCTGGTACAGTTGCCGGGAATGATGACCGGATTGATCATTGCGGGTACCAATCCGATCGAAGCGGTACGATACCAGTTGCTGATCATGTTTTCATTCACTGCTTCTTCTGCGTTGACCAGCATTTTGTTGGGGTTTCTCGTCTATCCGACATTGTTCACGCCGGCTCACCAATGGATCGGGTGGCGTGAACGGGAGACGACCTGGGACGGGTTGGGAGGTGACTGATAAAGCCCGTTTGTCCGGGTGAACAAGGCCCCCTCTCATTCCGTAATGGAAACGCTTGAAGGTCGCTTCCGAGAAACAGACCATCTTTTTCCGGTTTTACGAAATGGCTGTCCTGAAAGCCCACGGCGACCATAGGAATTACCCTTGAGGTATTTGAATCGTGGGAAGTAAGACAGCTTTGCCCGTTATCCCTCATCGGGCTGTGCCCATCCTACTGGTAGTAGGATTTTGTACGTCATGGCAGGAGGTTCTGGTGGCGTAGATTTCCCATCAGGTATAACCTTGAGCGTGAGTAAAGGAAAATGAGCGCTACTGGTAATACCACGGGCACTTCCGTTGGTCGCAGGTACGCCGCTCTGGCGATACATGCAGCGTTATTTGTAAAACTGCTTGGGACGGGGTGATGACACACCCCAAAACTTGGGCATTGTCCAAAGCGGAAACGGACTGCGGACGCGAAACGACCCAAGAATCCTATGTC
Organism: Polycladomyces zharkentensis; assembly: GCF_016938855.1. Taxonomy (NCBI): domain Bacteria; kingdom Bacillati; phylum Bacillota; class Bacilli; order Caryophanales; family Thermoactinomycetaceae; genus Polycladomyces; species Polycladomyces zharkentensis. Next base: position 107,865 of record NZ_JAFHAP010000007.1, read on the forward strand.
TTGGGCTCACATCTGATCTGCTGTTTTGTAAATAATCTCCTTAAAATCCATTATTTCCACCAAAAATAAAATCATTTTCTGGGACTTTAGGCCCATTACTTCAAGGACCCCACGATTTATAATGAGTATCGCTCGGGTCCTGTTTTTTGTTACTTCTTAGGGGTTGAAAGGAGAGGTCTGTTTGCCGAACAAAGCGATTAAGTTGGTTTCTTCCGTATTGTCGTTGGCACTGGTATCCACCATCGCACTGTCGCCTGCCGCCCATGCCGAAGGACGGTCCGGCGTGGCTTCCACTCAATCGGGGTTGAAAAAACAAGTTTGGGAGCAACGTTTGCAGGAGGCGATTCGGGACCATGCCACTGAGCTGAAGCAGGCCCGTGCTTCGTCGACCCAATCGGGTAACGTACGGGCGATGGATGTGGCCGCGGTGGACTATCAAAACCGGCTGGATGTGTACACATCCCATGAATACTTTTTCAGCGTGAGCAACGGCGGTACGCTGGAAGTGAAGGATCTCGCCCCCAGTGAATGGCTGGATTACGAGATCTATGATGCGTATACGGGAGAACCGGTGGAAGGCAACCAGTTGGCTGCGGGAGATTATGTGTTTGCAGTGTACAGCATTTCCGACACACCGGTGAGCTATCATTACCAACTGAGCGGTGTGACGTTCAGCAACGCCCCGACCCAATTGCCTTCTCTCTCCGTCACCAATCCGAGCGGTCATGAAACCCGGCTGGCCAAGGGAACGACCAGCTATACGTTCAACGGCAGTTCCGATGCCGACAGTTTGGACGTATATCCGAACGACGAAGAGCCGGTCAGCCTGACGGCACCCGGTACCTTCTCCTACGGCATGCGTTTGAACGGAGGCTGGAATTCCGCCGATTTTTACGCGATGCATGCCAACGGCAACGCAGTGATGTCTCATTACGATTTGCTGGTGCCCACCCTGAAACGCCTGGCGGGAGCGGATCGATATGAGGTATCAGCCAACATCAGCAAGGAACTGGAGCAAATCGGTCTGTATCCGGATACGATTGTGATCGCCCGTGGCGATCTGTTCACGGACGCGTTGTCCGGAGGTCCGCTGGCGGCTCAGGAAGCGGCTCCGATTTTGCTGACGTCAACCAGTTCGCTTCCCGGCTCCATCCAATCGGAAATTCAACGGCTTCATCCGCGCAGAGCCATCATCCTTGGCGGAACGGGGTCCGTTTCCACTACGGTGGAAAGCCAGCTGAAGTCGATGGGTGTCAGCGAGATTGAGCGTATTGCCGGGAGCGACCGTTTCGCCGTGTCGGCCGCTGTGGCTGCCAAAGTGGCGAGCCCGTACCAAGACACCGCCATTGTGGCGAGCGGGCTGAACTTCCCGGATGCGCTGTCATCCTCCAGCTTGGCGGGTCAGTTGGGCATGCCGATTTTGCTGGTGGGAACGGATAAAGTGCCGGCTTCTATCACTTCGTTCATCCAAAGTCACCCGAATATCAAACATTTCATCATCGTCGGCGGGCCGGCGACGGTATCTGACAACGTGAAAAACGAATTGAGCAAATACGGCACCGTGGAACGCATCAGCGGCGCCAACCGTTATCAGGTAGCCATCAATGTGGCCAAATACGGTATGGAACATTACGACATGGATCTGACCACGATGGTGTTTGCCCGCGGGGATGTCTTTGCCGATGCACTGTCAGGTGGTCCGTTGGCGGTATTCACCGGTGCCCCCATCATGTTAACCACCTCGACCAAGTTGGAGTCCAATGTGGAGGCATTCCTTTCCGAACACCGCGGGGAAACTGATCAAATGTACATTTTGGGCGGATACGGATCGGTATCGTCCACGACGGAACAACAATTGTCCAGTTATCTCAATTGAGCGAGCAACTCTCGCATCACCGGCCATACTGGCCGGTGGTTTTTTATGCCGAAAGTCGTATTTTAGGTCTTTTGACTCATTACAAATGCCCTTTCACCCATTAAAATGGAGTTGCAGTTGAAATTTGGAAAATCGGAGAGGAGTTCGGTGGCGTTGTCGAATGCGCGTCGAATTTCGGTTTTGCTCGTGGTGGTGTTGGTGGTTGCGCTTGTCGGTACGGGATTTTCGGCACCTTTTGCGGACGCGGCAAAACAGGTCGTCGGGAAACAGCCGACGGTCCAGAAAGGCAAGGTATTGATCAAAAAGCAACTGTTGCTCCATCAATGGAAAGCAGCCAAGCAGAATCAGCGTTTCCGCATCATGATGAACAGGGTGGACAAGCATCTCGCCAAATCGCAAACAGTTGAAAACGAGGCGCTGTTCCAAGGGCAAATCGACTTTTTCACTGTTCACCAGCATGCGTTTCAAACGGACGGAGGTACAGTACATGTGGAGTTGTCACCATCCGACGACTCAGTAGGGTACATGATTGTCCCGATGGACCCCGATGATAACAACGTCTACCTTGACGGTGACAATCTGCCTGCCGGGGCGTACGGTTTGGTCGTCTTCGGCGGCAGTGGGGAAATCCCTGTCGATTATTCGGTGAAGCTCACCGGAATCCCCTTCACGTACATCTCCCAAAAGCTGCCGCAATGGAATGTGACCAGCCCGGACAAAAGTTTCTATCGGATGGACAAGACGGATCAGAAACTGACGGTGAAAGCCGGTACAGACGCGCCGATGGCCGTGCTGTTCGTCAATGACGATGAGCCTTTGGAGCTGACCGATCCGCAAAACGTTCAGCAGGATGTCTACTTGCAATTGGGATTCAACACCATGTCATTGATGGCACTGAACCATGACGGCAGTGCGTTATGGAAGGGGTTCCATGTGATCAAACCGGGCTTGAAACGCATGGGTGGAAAAGACCGGTTTGAAGTGTCAGCCAACATCAGCAAGGAAATCAGCCACCGTTTCTACCGTCCGTCCACTGTTGTGCTGGCGCGTGGGGATGTGTTCACCGACGCTTTGTCAGGAGTACCTTTGGCCGTTTCATTGGAAGGGGCTCCGATTCTGTTGACCAACTCCAATGGGCTGCCCGCTGCCATCAAGGAGGAGATCAAGCGACTGGCTCCCGAAAGGGCAGTAATTCTGGGTGGCACCGGTTCCATTTCCACTTCTGTGGAAACACAGTTGAAACAACTGGGTATTCAAGATGTGGAGCGCATTTCCGGTTCCGATCGGTTTGCCGTTTCGGCAGCCGTAAGTTCCAAAGTGGCTGAGATCGGATCGGATACCGCGATCGTCGTAAGCGGAACCGTTTTTTCCGATGCCATGAGCAGTTCCAGTGTGGCGGGCTGGGGCGGCATGCCCATTCTGCTGACGCTCAAAGATCAACTGCCCGCCCCCATTAAAACCTTCATCGCCAAAAACCCGCAGATTGAAAACTTCATCATCGTCGGTGGGCCAGGTACCGTTTCCGATCAGGTAAAAGCCCAATTGCTTCAAGCTCGTCCCAGTGCGTCAGTGGAACGAATAGGCGGTGCGGACCGCTATGAGGTGGGGGTCAATGTCATCCATTACTTCGGCTTGCCGTCGTTCGCATTAACTTTTGCCCGCGGCGACCTGTTTAGCGATGCGCTGTCCGGAGCACCGCTGGCCGCCAATATGGGTGCGCCGATTCTGTTGACACCGTTGTCCAAGCTGGATCCCAAGGTGCAACGGTATCTGGATGTCAACGAAGGCAATACCGATGTGGTGTACATTTTCGGTGGATCGGCCTCGGTTTCCGATCAGGTGGCCAAACAATTATACGGGTATATTCCGTAAGAAATGTTTCACACCCCGACAATCGTCTGGTCGGGGTGTGTTTTTGTTACTTACTGACCACCTTGCCCTTGACCGCCTTGTCCTTGACCACCGCCGCCTTGTTGTCCGCCTTGACCACCCCCGCCTTGTCCGCCTTTTTGCTGAGCTTGTTTCACCGCCTCTTGCAGGAGTTTCATGAATTTCTCCTTGAAGCTGGGGGTTTGCAGGGCGTCTTCCATTACCTTCATGGTTTCTTTACGGTATTGCTGGCTTTTCATCAATTGCAGGACATTTTTCTCAAACTGCGGATCTTTCATGATATCGAGCATCAACTGTTGGTATTGAGGATCTTTCATCAGTTGCTTCATCAGGTTTTTCTGCTCGTTTTCCACTGTTTTGAACAGGTTTTTCGCCACTTCCGGCTTTTTCAACAGCGATTCCAATTCCTTTTTCGCATTGGGGTCTGTGAAGGATTTGGCCACCGCCGTTTCCAAATCCTTTTGCGTAAAGACCATATCCTTTTTGAATTCGGGGTCCTTCATCACTTCCTGCAGCGCTTTCTTTCCCTCTTTGGTGTGAAGGACATCCACCACCATTTGTTTCATCTGCTGATAGTCCGGTCCTTGCGTCTCTTCCGGCTTTTGAGCGGGGCTGCAGCCCGCCGTCGCCAAGATCGCCAGACCGGTCAGAAAGGCTAGGTACCGCATGTTTCGCCCCCGTTTCCATTTGCTCATACCGTTAATATGGATGAAAATCGCCTCGATTATGCCGACTGGCCAAAGGCGTTCTCCATTTGGTACAATCCAGTTGCAGTGAGTGAAACGGGGAGCGACGAAACAATGACGCTACGAAAATGGTTTTATCTGTTTTGGACGACGATGGCGTTGGGTGCGGTCGGTGCCGTCGTGGTGGGCGCGCTACTCAATGGGGTGACGGGATCGCTCGGTTTGGACATCAAAAAACAACTGTTTGCCGGTCTGATGTTTGCAGCAGTGGCAGAACTGGGATTTTTCGCTTACCTGATGTTCAACTGGCTGGGGAACGGATTTTTCCGCAATCCGTTTTGGTTCCGATTGGTACAAGTGTTGCTGATGATTTTGGTGTTAGTTGATCTGGCTTATCTGCGCATTGTGAAATTCGGAACAATCGGCGGGATTTGGCCTCAGTTGGGGCTGCCGATCAGTGTGCTGATCCTTGCATGGATTGTAGCCTGTGTCAAAGTCCGCATGACGAATCGGACCGCCTTTGTACCGACGCTCTTTTTCATGGTGGTTGCCACTGCCATGGAAGCAGGGCCCTCGTTGAAACAAGCGCCCCTTGTGATGGTGTTTTTCATGGTTCTCACATTGATGGTGTGCAATGCCTGGCAGATTTTGCAGCTGCACCGGTTGGTAGCGCCGGACCGGAAAACGGAGAGAAAAGGGCTGAGGACAGTCAATTCCCGGGAAGATGCTCAGTAAAAGGGATTGATCCATAAACCCTCGTGAGGGACGAGCGGTGTCATTGAAGAGTGAAAGCCATCTCCCGGCTGACGCGTTATGAAGCGGGGTGGGAGACGGCTTTTCTTAAAATGGCACGGCAGTTTCAAAGGACGGCAGGTTGTCATTCCACTGCTTTGGTGTCCGTTTTGGCACCGGCGATCAATTCGGAGACAGTGACGAATTTATATCCTTTGGACTTCAATCCATCGATGATCTGCGGCAGGGCTTCATGGGTCTGTTTGCAGGAATCGCTCGCATGCATGAGGATGATGTCTCCGGGATGAGCCTTAGCTAAAACCCGGCTGATGATTTTTTGTGTGCCGGGGTTCATCCAGTCCAGGGAATCCGTATCCCACTGGATCGTCGTATACCCCAGGCTGTTCGCAATGCGCAGGACGCGTTTGTCGAAGTCGCCGTTGGGGAACCGGATCAGATTTGGCTCTTTTCCCGTCACTTTGCTGAGAATCTGGTGCGCCTTTGTGATTTGTGTGCGGATCTGTGCATCGCTGTACTGACTGTAATTGTCGTGACGGTGGCCGTGGGAGCCGATTTCATATCCGGCATCCACGATGCGTTTGACAATGTCGGGATGACTTTCCGCCCAAGGGGACGACAGGAAGAAAGTCGCCTTTTTCACCCCTTTTTGTTCCAATACATCCAAAATGGGACCTGCTCGTTCTTCCCCCCAGCTGATGTCAAACGTCAAGGCAATTTCCTTCTTCTCCGTATCCACGCTGTAAACAGCTGACGGTCCGGTATCGAACGGCAGAAACACTTGAATGTGTTGATGGTCGGCATAATAAATTCCCAGGGCAAAAAGAAGGGCGACCACGGCGATGAAATATCGTTTCAGCTGTTTGCCGGACAAGATCCAGAAGAAGTTCATCCCTCCACCTCCTTGCTGTACGGATTGGGAAACCTGTCCTTTGTCCCATACTTAAATGTATGGAAGGACGAGCTTCGATATGATCAAAAATGGGACAGATTCATCCCGGCGGAAAGGGGAAAGTGGACATGGTACGATTGATGCGGGCGTTGCGGGAGGAACGCCGATGGATTGCGGCGGCAGGGTTATTGTTTCTGATCAGTGCGGTATTGGGTTATTTCAATGCCCGGTCCCTGGATGAGACGCTGCGAGCCGCCGGTGTATGGGAGCGATTGGAACGCGCCGTTTCGGTGATTCGTGCGGACCCTACCTTCCTGAAGGCTTTTACGTTGATTTATTGGAACAACGTCAAAGCGGTGCTGACCATGATGGGACTGGGCATATTTCTCGGTGTGTTTCCCTTGATGGCGTTGGTTTCCAACGGGACGATGCTGGGTGTGGTGTTGGCCAAAACGGCCCAAAAAACGGGTGCGAACCCTTTGTGGCTGTTGATGACAACGATTTTGCCGCACGGGATTCTGGAATTGCCCGCCGCGATTGTCGGTGCCGCCTACGGTATGCGTTTGGGAATGATGGCCGCATGGGGTGTCTGGGGCTTGGTAACCGGCGGTCACAGGGAAGTGGTCCGCCATTGGCGACGGTTGTTGGAACGGATTCCGATCGTGGTTGTGGGGATTTTACTCTTTTTGCTGGCGGCCGCAGCTGTTGAAAGCATCTTGATTACCATCGTAGCGAAATGAGGTGACTGTTGGATGAAGGTGAATGTGGAATGGAAGGAAAACATGCATTTTGAATCCCATACTCCGTCCGGCCATACGTTTTCCATCGATGCCGCACCGGAGGTGGGTGGCGAAAACAAAGGGCCTCGTCCGACCGAGTTGCTGCTTGCGGGTGTGGGAGCGTGTTCGGGTATCGATATCGTGGAGATTTTGCGGAAAATGCGCCTGGATGTGAAAACATTCGATATGGAAGTATCGGGAAAACGGGCGGAAGATCATCCGAGACGGTTTACCCACGTTCATGTTCATTATCGGTTGACCGGCGAGTTGCCCGTGGACAAAGTGCGTCGGGCGGTGGAGCTGTCCCGTGACAAATATTGTTCCGTCGCCCAGTCATTGAATGCCCGGATCACAACGTCATTTGAAATCAATGGGGAAACATATGAATGAGACCCGATTGTTGTTTGTCATCGTGAGCGTGTCAGACCAGGGCGTATCTGGTGAATGTGTGAGGAGCAAATGCTTTTCCAGGTAAGCGAAGACCGAATCCAGCCGAGCGAAGTCCCGGAGCAGGAATGAAATCGCGGGCAACCTCTCTAAGGAAGCGTACTTTGCCCGCGTCCTGCGTACCGTGCCGGAGCAGCGATAACCTGTTTCTTTGCAGGGGGTAAGTGGAACGATCCGGGGAAGCCATTGGACAGTATTCGGCAGACAGGTTCTCATTGTGATGGGGGAACAAGGGGTCCCCGATGAACATGCTTGCTCTTAATGTTGGGGGAAAAGGAATCAAAATTCCGGTGAAAAAAGATGAAAAAAGGTGTTGACAATCACTTGGTCACCCTTTATACTAAATCTCGTTCGCTTCGCAATGATGCATTTGAGAGAGGCGGACAAAAAAACCTCGAAAAAAAGTGTTGACAAGATGAATCGAAAGTGATAAGATTGATCTTGTCGCCGCGCGGGAGCGCGGGAGGATGAAAAACGAGATTGCAAGAGGCAATCAAGTGGCGTTCCTTGAAAACTGAAGAGTGGAGGAAGGACTCGTCAGTTCTTCTTGAGGATACTTTTTAGGAGAGTTTGATCCTGGCTCAGGATGAACGCTGGCGGCGTGCCTAATACATGCAAGTCGAGCGGGTGAAGCCGACCGAT
>NZ_JAFHAP010000008.1:0-147 GCF_016938855.1 Polycladomyces zharkentensis
GAAAACTTGTTATTACCGCTTCACGCGCTGGCAAAAGGACGGAACTTGGGATCGCTTGTTGAATTTTGTCCAAACTTATTCCCATGCGATCTCAGATGTTGACTGGACCGTTTTTGTCGATAGTACCATTGTCCGGGCACATCAGCA